>CAXXSX010000003.1:0-51771 GCA_963677165.2 Victivallales bacterium
ATTGAGGTTTTGAAGACGGTCGGGGCGCGTTTTGCAATGGAAGTTATGAACGGAATCTTCCGTATGTTCAGGTCCTGGGATGCGTGTGATGAATTATCAGTCAGCATGTGGGACCGGCTTTTGAAGGATGGTCATCAGATTACTCCGATTGGAGCTAGTGACGCTCATGAACCTTTTGGAATTGGAACTGCTTTTACCGGCGTTTATGCTCCGGCATTGCGTCAGAGTAAGATTGCCGAGGCATTGTTTGCCGGTAATTGTTTTGCTTCTGAAGCTCCGTTATTGCAGTTTAAGTGTAACGATGAAACGATGGGTGGAATTGTTGAGTGTTTTCCTGGGAAAAAACTCAATTTTGATCTGAAAGCTGCCGATATCTGCGGTCTGAAATCCGTCGAGATTATTTCCGACGGGCATGTAATTAAACGGTATAATCTGGATAACGTAAAATTATTTGATGAAACGTTTACTTTTTTTGCGGGTAAGCAAAATTCTTATTTTCGTATGGAAGTTGTAGCCAAAGACGATCGGAGAGCATTTGCATCGCCTATCTATACTCTACTATAAAACAACAAGCTTCTTTCGGGAAAAATATCCTTCTTGTTTGAAATTCAGTCACTTGTATGTTAGGGTAAAACGGGCGTCATAAACTCGGCAAGGGAGCCGAATTGAATGCTGTCGGACAACCGTATATTCAGTATTGCAGTATTGATTTCCGGTAATTTACAGATGTAGTATAAATGGAGTATCGGAACACCATTATGAATATGGAACCATTGGAATTACGCAGCGGAATTCCGCTGTTCAAGCAGGTAGCAAGTCGAATCAAAAAATATGTCAGGGCCGGAGATTTCAAGGGCGGAGACAGGATTCCTACCCCAGTGCAACTGGGTAAAAAACTCAAAGTAAACGAACTTACCGTCCGGCGTGGCATCAGACTGCTCATTGAGAGTGGTTTTCTATATACAATCAAAGGCAAAGGTACTTTTGTAACCCCGAAAGCCGTGGAAAAGACTATTTTGTGGGTTTTTGGTGTCGACGAATTTGAAGGTATCGGAACCTATGACAAGGAAATATTCCAGAAAGGGCGTGATATGCTGCTGGAAGCCGGTTATGAAGTTGAAATCTGCCGTTTACCGGCTGATGATAAGTTTGGCTTTAAAAAGTTGCATGACCGGATCGCAGTTTCTCCATGTGACGGATATGTCTTTAGTTCTTGTGAGTCCGACCATCCGTTATGTAAATTTGTGAGAAAAAGCGGTGGCGCATATACCGGATTTGGTGAAACTGCTTCCGATCGAAATTGGATTTCCACTGATATTGCAGAGGGATTCAGACAATCTTTCCAGTTTCTGGAACGTAAGGGGCATACAAGTGTTACTGTCATATGCCGTCGTTCGCGTGAAAGTTCTCATGCAGAAACGGTCGAATTGTTAAAGACGTATCTTCCGGCGGGGTCAACAATGAAACTGAACGCTGTCAGTATCTTTCTTACCGGCAGCCTGGAATACGTTGGTTATGAAGTTGCTCGTGAATTGCTGGCAAACTCGAAAGTTGAACATGGGTTGGTCGTTGCCGATGATCAACTGGCTCGTGGAGTCAGTCGGGCGATTCTTTCAAGCGGTTTTAAAAGCAGTGATTTTGTGGTGATCAGCAGCGAAACCAATGCGTTTCCGCTGGGGCTTCCGGTAACGTATGTCGGGCCCGATGCCGCAGATGTCGCAAAAGCTGGAATAGACTTGCTGATGCAGCATATGCTGGGAACTTCCAAGTCTATTGCCGATTTCAAGCCGGAGTATCGTCTTCGTTATAGCTGATATATTCCGTCTCTATTATTTGCAAATCCGCGTCTAAGCTGTAAAGTTATCGATTATATATAACCGGTATTTAACCGTTTTACTGATTTAGGCATAACTGGAAACAGAGTTTTATGGATTTGAAGATAACCCCTCTATTTTATCATTCCGGGGAACGGGCTAAAGTCGCGATTTTCATGAGCGGCAACGGCAGCAATGCTGAAAAACTGTTGGATTCCTGTCACGTGAAATCCTCTTTCGAACCAGTCGTTATTGTTACGGACCGGCCGGAAACCAGTCGTGCAGACGAAATTGCCGAAAAATATGACCTGCCGCTGGTCAGTCTGGATATAAAACAGTTTTACAGTGACAGAGGTGAGTCCAGGGTTTCTCTACAGACTTCGGAAGGACGCAAACTGCGTGAGCAGTGGACCGATGAACTAAGAGAATTGTTAAAGCCTTATGACATCGATTTTGGCGTTTTAGCCGGGTTCATTCCCCTTTCAAATATTACTTCCGATTTTCCCTGCCTGAACGTTCACCCAGGAGATCTTACTTATGAGAAGGAAGGTCGCCGATATCTGGTTGGGCTTCATAAAGTGCCGGTGGAACGGGCAATTCTTGAGAATATCGGCTATATGCGTTCGAGCGTAATCATTGCTCAGACATATTCTGGTAGAGGGGGCGAAATGGATTCCGGCCCGATTCTTGGGGTTTCTGCGAAAGTTGAAATGGATTATTGCGGCTACTCTCAAAAAGATTTTTCCGCTGTAGCCGGGAAACGTCCGGAAAAAACTCCAAAAGGCGGATATAAAGATATTCTGACCCAAATAGCCGGCGTGAATCTTGAACAACTGAAATGCGAAGGCGACTGGGTTGTGTTTCCGCCGGTAGTCGAACTTTTTGCCGCGGGGGCTTACGGCATTGATGACGCGGGAAAGCTGTATTTTAAAAGTGATATCGGGTGGCAGCAGGTGGTCACATTGGAATTTGCGGTCGGAAAAGCGCCAAAGGTAATGACTTAACCGGAGATAAACTACCTATGAGTAAAGAAAAACCGGCAGATAATAAGCCTGAAGAAAATAAAGTTCAGGAGACGAAGGCTTCTGAAACAAAGGCTCCTGATAATTCGGGAGTAAAATCAACCGATAAGATTTCGGTCACCATTCAGAAGGTGCCGAGAAATCGCTTTGGATGCTGGTTCGTTGTATTCAATAATCTGCTGTTATTCAGTATTATAGCCGTGATTCTGCTCATTACCTGTTACCTTCCGGGATATATCCAGGAGAAAGTCCTGCCTGAACTGTCGTCCCGTTACGGCCTGAAAGATTTCAGCGGAAATGTTCGGCGGGTCGGGTTGACTGGTGCTGATCTCGGACAAGTTAAGTTCGGGGATGAAACCGGCTCTTCTGTTGAGATTGCTTCTGTAAGAATAGACTATTCCCTGTCGGAACTTCTTTTTAAACGTACTTTGAAGATAAACCGGCTTACTTTGAGCGGACTGGACATAAATTGCATTGTTAAAGGACGCCGTCTGGATTTCAGCGGCTTTGATCCGGCAGCATTTGTTAAGGCTGGACTTGCTCGTCAACCAGGTTCCAGTATAAGCAGTGGCGTTCAGTTTGATATTGGCGAACTGGTTATCGAAAAAGCCGTGGCTACAATTATTGATCAGGGAAACGCGTTTCGCGTTCCGCTTGACTTTATTCTGACTCCTGAGAAAAATTCCTGGGAGCAATTGACGGTTTCCGCCCGGCTTTATCCGCAGGGCGAACTTGTGAGGCTGTCCGGCAGTTACGATGTAAATAAAAGAATTTTTTCGATGAAGCTTCAGTCTGATTTTGAACTTGGACATGTTTCTCCGTTCCTGCGTACCTCGGCAGGTTGTGCGCTTGCCGGTAGAGCGGGGATTACGGTTGACGCAGAAATGGTGCTGCGTCCATTTATGATCAATCGTCTGAAAGCGGAAGGCGAGGTAAATAATTTCCAGTTGAGCGGCAACAGGTTTGCTATTACCGGGATTGCTGAAAAGCGGATAAGCCATCCGGTGAAATTCAGCGTGAACGGCAGCGGCAGTCATTTTCGCTGTCTTGTTTCCGGTCTGAGGACCGATTCGGAATATTCTCCGGTATTTCGCGATATCGCTGCGGATATTGATTTTCGTGAAAAGGGGATTGAATGTCGGGCGGAATCAGCGGGAGAACTGAGCAAACTTCCTGCCGGGATAAACTATACCCTTGATTATCCGGTTAAGATTAGCCAGTCACTTGATCTGAAATATTTGTACTCCGGCAAGTGGAACGCTGAATTTTTTGCGGGGATTGCCGGTAATGGCTCGAAGCCTGGAGTTAAAGCGATCTGCAAAGATAAAATTATTTCCCTGTATAATCTCGAAATCAGAAGTAAAGTTGCGGGGCAGGGGGCTCTTTATAAGGGAAATGTCCGGCTTGATACTGGCAGGATGAATGCCGTTGGAAATGAACTGATTGCGGGTGCTGACAAATTAACCGCCTCCGGTTCTTTTACCGATGTTGATTATGATATTCAGGCTAACCTGCATAAATTTGCCATGAATTCAGAGGCCTTTTCCATGAAGACTTCCGAGTTAAAAGGACTGTTTAAAGCTGGAAAGAAGGGGCTGTCGGCTGTTGCGTCATTCAAAAAAGCCATTGTTGAGAGCGGGCGTTATCAGTTGAGATCGAATGATGCCGCCGCGCGTATTCCTCTGGCCTGGACAGATGGTGCAGCTGACGCGAAAGGATATTTGAAATTAAATGACCTCTCATTGCGCGGCTTTGATTTGGGTGAGCTTGACTGGAATTTAAAAGCGTTCGGAAAATCAATTGGATTTTCCGGAAAATTAAACCTGGCACCTATGCCGGATATGAATTTGAACTGTTCCGGAAGTTGTGCAAAAGTATGGCCGCCGAAGTTCAATTTAAAGATAAAGCTTCCACAGTATACAATTCGTGCTCCGTTCGAGTTTGGTATGTATTTCCCGTCGCTTGACGGAATCAGTATAAAAGGAAATGTTGCGGCTGATGCTGTTGTCAGTCATAGCGATGGAAAAACGGTTGCGCAAGGTAAGTTACAACTGAGCAAATCAAACTTTATCCATAAACGTCTTGGACTGAAGATAACTGGAGCTGATTTGAAATTGAAGTTGAATGACCTGATCCGCTTGTCCAGTGCGGCGGGGCAGACATTGAAGTTCAAAACAATGTCATTAAAAGGTTTTTCGGTGACGGACGGGAGTATGGAATTTCAACTTCTGCCGGATTCTTTCCGCCTTGAAGAAAGTTCATGCTCATGGTGTGGAGGAACTCTTAAGTTTCCGGCGACGGTATTTCGTCACGGGCAGCAGGAATACCGGATGAAGATTGCTTGCGACCGGCTTAAGTTGGCTGATGTTATCAGCCGGTCCGGTATTTCCAAGGCTGAAAGTAATGGATTGTTGAATGGACAAATTCCGCTGGTTTACAATCGCAAAAACGGCGTCAGCATTTCCGGGGGCTATTTGGCTTCAATTCCCGGTAATGGCGGTAATATTCGTCTTGCCGATACCTCGACATTGACAAAGGGCCTCAATAAGAATTCGGTTGAGTATGCCCAGCTTGATCTAACCGCCGAGGCGCTTCATAATTTTAATTACAATTGGGCCAGGCTGGAATTTAATCTTGTGAATAAAATGATCGGACTTCATATCCAGTTTGATGGTAAATCGGCCAAGCCGCTGCCATTTGCCTATGACGATAAACGTGGGTGCTTTATCCGGGTACCTGGTCCAGCGAAGTTATCACAGGGATTGCAGCTTGATTTGAATATGGATATTCCGATGAGCGCATCTGATTTGTAGTGTTCATAATGCTCCTGCAAATATTTTAATGTTGCATTGCTCCAATTTCCTGTTATTTTTCTATTCTCATAAATACGAATGCATTCAGCATACATTGCCTTTATTTCATTTTCCGGGGGAGAAAACTTTTCTATAATATCGAAAAATCTTCCATATATATATACCCCGTCTCCGCATAAGTATGGCTTGGACCACAAATATTTTTTCCAGCCCAGTAACTGTTTGGTAGTTACTATATTGAACAACGAAAAACAATAACTTTCCGATTGAACCGTATTTAAAATAGGTTCTTTATATCCGAGATTATATTTTTTCATAATTGCGGACTCTTTTCCCTCCGCATAAAACTGAATCCATATTATTTTCCCATCTACTGATGTTTTTGCCGTAAAAGATCTGCCTGAGGCAAAATCAAAACCACGAGTTATTTCAAAATCTATTTTGTCTTTATAATATAACCTTACTGCAGTGTCGACTATCATCAATAACAATAATAGTACACCCAGAATAATAAAAAATTTCTTCCAGTATTTCATTTGTTGTTTCTTTATCTATGGGAATTTTTTTTAACTGATTGTTGCCATTTATTAATCAATTTTTTGCTTCTGATTAAATTTTTTATCTGTTTGGGAGCCTTGGTGTGCTTTATTTCTTCATCCAAATATATGAGTGCTATTTGATCGGTATGTCCACCTCCTCGTCCACATGATATGCGAAACACTGCAGTTAAATAAACCATTTTATCTTTATCTTCAACAGAATTTGAATCAGGGAAATTTTTAATTTCCTTTATAATAAATTTTGTGCTTGGTGTGCCAATTAGAGTCAAAGCATAACCGGCGGGAGGCAATCCAAAAGTATATTTCCAGTCGCCAGGCGGCATGAAATCCATATTGGCAAGTAGAAAAGGTATTGCTTTCTCTGCTCTCAGCTCGCCTAAAGTAATAAATGCATGAAGTTTATATTCCGCATCGTTCGAATGCTTAATGCTGGATATTAATTCATCAACCATTGCATTGTATTTTGCCTTGATTTCGGAAAGGTTTGCTTGTTTCGCGCTTTTTGAACTGTTTGTCCCTCCATAAACACAGATGTGGCAAATTGATATAAAAATAATCGAAGTCAACAAAAAATAGGCTTTACAGTTTCTTGTCATAATCAGTGAACTCCTATATGTTGTGATAGTGAGGCTGCTTTCCAAATACCTTTCGTTTTTTGTGGTTAAATGATATTCATTTGCCATTTTGAATTTTGCACACTTTTTCTTTTGCCGTTTGCAGGCGTCTCATCAGTGCATCAATTTGATCCTTATCTGTTATATTCATCAAGATCAGAGGCTTAATTCGCGACTCAATATCATCACAGGAAAAGACGCCTCCTTCAATTATTCCAAACGTACCTTCCATTACAGATTCATACAATCTTTCAACACTAATTTTAATATTTGACAGGGCTATATATCTATTGTAATTTTCTATGTCAATCATATTTTGCTGAACTAATTTTTTCTTTTCTTCTTCAGAAGTATTCTTAGGTATGAAAAATAAATTTGAAGGTTTAACCTCTTTTATTTTTCCGAGAAAAGCCTGATGAATTCTTTCCAATGCGAGAAATCGCAAGTTTAATGTCATTGTCAATAGAATTTTATTATCCATTAAAGGAGATGCAGAATGGAGCTGTTCCCATGCCCTAAAAAAACATGTTTTAAATTTATCTGGATTGGCCTGAATTAAATCTATTTTATAATTAACGATTTGAGTTTTTATATTTGTATATATTCTGGCTAATTTTTCATAATTGTTTTTTGTCGCTCCACGTGTGTTTAGAGCTGCAATTATGCAGAACGCTATCAATAAAAATTTGTGTGAATATTTCATGAAACCTCCCCCCAGTTTGCATTTTCTATATAAAGGAATAGCTATGGTCTATCCTTATTCTTTTGAGTTTTTTTCTGCTCTTCATTTTTTTCTATTTGCTTCTTAATCCTTTTCAAATAACGTTCATTTTCATAGAGTCCTTTATCTACCGATATCTGAATAAGATCTCGAGCTTTATTCAGATCTTTCTTTACCATAATTCCTTTTCGATAGAATTCTGACAGACCTGCTGCTCCGTATGGACTTCCTGCTTCCGATGATTCTTTCAAAAGATTATATATTTTTTCATATTTATTTTCTTTATTGGAAAAAAGCATTGATGCCATTAAAGCTTTGCCATCAGCATTTCCTGCAGCAATAGCCTTTTCGATATATAGCTTTGCTTGATTCATATCCCGTTTTCCGCCTCGCCCTTGTCCACAAAAGAGGGCGGCCTGTATCATTGCTTTGGAGTTCCCCTTATCTGCCGCTTTTATGAAGCAGTCACGAGCTTTCGATTTGCTGTATTTCACGCGCAGGTTAATGATTCCAAGCATATATATGTCATTACCACTATAGGTTGCACTATTTTTCTCAAGATCTTTTAGCACTTGGCGATAGATTGCTTTCGCTTCATTTTTATTTTTTTTGATTCCTTTTCTACCGCAGTACAAATAATCTGCAATGAAAAAGGCAGCATAAATATTTTTATCTTTATTCTCTTGACAAATCTTATAGCATTCTTTGTAGTTTTCTGATTTATCCAGCTTGTTCAAGTCTTCAAACGAGAGTTCTTTTGCATTTACAATCAATGAAAACAGCAGTAACATTAACATAAAAAGATATTTGTAAATAATGTTCATTTTTTTACCTTTGTTCTTTTTTTCTATTATTTCAGAGCATCAGGAATGTGAAAGGACACAGAAACAGACCTGAGCATCTTTGCGGTTCTTTTTGTTTCTAACTTGCTAATTAATAATACTGTAATGTGGCAATTCAGTTAGGCAAACTAATCGATAGATAATTGTAAGAGAAAATGTTCAGGGATAATTTTTGAAGTGGAAATAAAGTAATGCCAGCCTTCATTGAAAGCTGGCATGTCAATCTTAGCTATATTTTTATTTTTCGAATCTGCTTTTCAGTCGGTTTGATGCATCGCAGAAACTTTGATTGGGTTTATCTGGAAAATGTCTTACGCAGCCTTTATGCTGGAACGGAACATGAACAATTATCGGATTAAAGCGATCACAAAGTTTTATCTCAATCGGCAGATAGTAATACGAGCCGGAGAATTCTCCTGGAACAACGGTCATTTCAACTTCCGCGATATTGGAATGTTTCGCGGTGAAAGTCATTTGATCGCATGGCATGGCCTGCCAGGAATCCGGTAGCATCAACCGAACTGATACAACTTTTTCAATAAACCTGACATGATCCATTTTGAGAGTGATTACCTTGGGCTCGCCGGGAACCACTTCCGGTCCGTCCTGGTAATCAATCGTAAACTCTCCGTAGGGCAGCTCAAAGACTAGTCCGTAAGGCGATCTTTCCCAGATGCGTTTTTCAACCTGTTCCGAATTATTAAATGAAGCAATATAATCTTCGGAGAACTCGTTCGGACCATCAGTAAACTGTGGAAGAGTACGATTTTCAAACTGGGCGCTGAGAGCCTGTTCCATTACCCGGTCGGTCAGTTCGTTAAGGCTCTTGGGAATTGAAATCTGGTTGTTTCTTTCGTAGGTGTCGATGGAGCAGGTCTGGATGCTTTCGCCAATCGGTTCGATCCATTTTTCAGGAATGCCGGAACGTCCATACATGATTCCGAGGATTGCACCCGCAGTACCCGCAGTACAGTCGGTATCGTCGCCGCAGTTGGTGGCGATGCATACGGTTTTGCCGAAATCGCCTTCGCCATAAAGTAAACCGATCACCGTGTAACCGATGTTGGCAGGAGCCTGGAACCAACCGAGGTCTTCGCTGTCTTTTACCATGGCTTCACGTGCGGCAATAAAATCTTTGCCATTGTCATAATATTCGCAGGCAAGATTGACGCTTCGGGCGATACGGCAGTCAGCCGGAATCATGGACAGTCCGATTTTGATCAGTTCCCTGATATCGTTAATGACAAAGGCGGCAGACTCCAGCGTGGCGGTGAACAATTCGGCATAGATACCTTCTCCGCAGTGGTCGCAGCAGGAGTCATAATAAGCAAACTGAGCGGCCTCATGAGGCGAGCCCGGGAAGATACACGCCCATACTTCAGAACGGATCCAGGCGCCGTTACTATATTTCCAGATATCGTTGTTGCAGGAACCAGATAGTGGCGGGATCAGTCCGTTGCGGATATTGGATTTGCATACGCCGTATTCGTTCCAGGGGCCGGTGATGTGGGTTAGCCAGTATTCTCCCAGAATGCGTTCGTTAAGATGGTATATGCCGTTTTCCTCCGCAGCCAGGAGCCAAATCAACTGAAGGTCGAGGTCATCATTTGGCAGTGGATTGCCGTCCAGTTTGTGAGTGTAGAAAGTGGCGTTGTTCATTTCACGGCGTCCTTCAAAAGGAGTTCCCATGGTTCCGCCGATGTTTTTCCCGGTCCAGCAGCCCAGAACTTTGTCGCGATAAGTTTCCCGATTCAACTTTTGAGTTGAGGGTATGAATGAGTCGAACATAATAAGTCTCCATTTTTCCCGATTATTTACATTTCAGGAGTTTTTCCTGTTATCATTAATTATAATCAGAAAAAATGAAAAAAACTTGTACTATCCGGTCATTTTGTGGTGTTATTGGTGAAAATTATGGGATGAATTAGTTGGATTGGATTCGATTGACGATGTCAGTCGTCGAAAAGCCTTCGACAAACGGGATGAATTCGAAATCGACTCCGATACTGAGCAGAGCGGCTTTTTCTTCCGTGTTGATGTTATCAATATTATAGTCTCCGCCTTTGACGTATACATCCGGTTTGAGCTTCAAAAATTGCTCGGTACATCGTTGGGAATCAAACATTACAACGGCGTCAACGCATTCCAGACTGCAAAGCATGTAGGCACGATTATATTCATCAATGATTGGCCGGGTCGGGCCCTTTAGATCCTGTACCGATTTATCGGAATTGATCAGCACGAGCATGGCGTCTCCGCAGCAGCGTGCTTTGTAAAGGTATTCGGCATGGCCCCGATGGAGAATATCAAAACAGCCGTTGGTTACAACCAGTCTGCGGTTTTCGGAACGCAAAGACTTACGCCATGTACAGGCATTGTCAAGTGTCATTATAAGCGAGGATGGATCAGCCGGAACTGATGTCATAATATGATTCCCTTTCATTCATTTGAGATCGCGTCGTACATATAATTTGCTTCGGTAACATCAAAGTCGGAATTGCTGAAAATCAGCGCCTTAAACACCTCATTCATTGAAGCGATATAATCTTCACTGGTTACGATATCGTCACCCTCTTCTGTATATTCTCTCAGGTTTGCCAGTTCCCAGAATATACTTGTTGTCGGGAGGTCTTTGAATTCGTTGTTTAGGACGTAGGTCTTATCTGAAAGATCAACATCTTCCATTGTCAGTGTGTCACTAAATATAGTCGTTGTTGTGGTGTCTAAAGTATAAGAATCATCACCGGTCATGCCCATCTGATCGTCTCCGGTGTTCCATTTTAGGATGGATTGACCGCCGGGGGTTCCCGTTGTATCATCGGTGTTGACTATACTTCGGGCTGTGTTGCTTCTGACCGTGACTAGATTGGAAATTCGTTCTGTTCCTACGGCAGAAAACAGAATCAGCGTAGAGAACAGCGTCATAATACCAATCATTCCACAAACCATTTCTACCATGGCTTGACCCTGTTGACTACTCTTTTTCATGTTAATAACTCCTTGTTAATTAAGAATTAAGAATTAAAAAGCATAAAACTCAATACTCAATAACTTAAAACTTAACTAACTTACTATATTTCGTAATCGGTATGATGTCAATTAGTCATCCAGTGCCCGGAGAATAACTCCTGCTTGTTTCAGCAGTGAACTGGATATATCGTCAATTGTATAGTGCTGATGGTATACGACTTCACGTATTCCCGAATTGATTATCATTTTCGCACAAAGTAAACACGGACTGAACGTTGTATATAATGTTGCGTCCTTTACGGATATACCGTGATATGCCGCTTGAACAATGGCATTTTCTTCACCATGACTACAAATGCATTCGGTAAGACCTTCGCCCGACGGCGTATCTGAATTGCAACGCGGGCATCCACCGTCACAGCAATTTGTGATACCGCGTGGAGTTCCGTTGTATCCGGTTGAAATGATTCGCTGATCTTTTACGATAACCGCGGCTACCTGACGGCGGCAGCAGTTGCTTCGTCTAGCGGCAACGTGCGCTATTTCCATGAAGTAGTGGTCCCAATCCGGACGTTCAAGTTTTGTCGACGCCATTTATAACACCTTTGTATTGCTTAATATAAGATTTCGATGCAATCGAAATATAACGCCTTTTATAAATAAATACACATTAACTGTAATTTTTTTTACAGTTAATGTGATTTTGCGGCGATAAAAAATTTAAACGCGAATTAAATCGATTGCTTTCAGGGCAAAATTAGAGTTTCTTTGTAATGACGTGGAGAAAGGCCGATCTTCTTTTTAAATAGTTTTGAGAAGGATGCCTGATCTGGAAAACCGTATATTGCAGCAAGTTCTTTTACTGAAATATTTTTATAACGCATGTATTTTGCCGCATGATGCATTCGTGTTTGCAGGAGAAAGTCATAGGGGGCCTGTCCGGTAAACTTTTTGAAAAGCTTTCTAAAATGACTGTAACTTAGACCATCATATTTCGCTATTTTTGCAAAATCCCATTCGACAAGCGGATCATTCTGCAGTTTCTTTACAATACCGTTTATAGTTTCCGAATACGGGTTGTCGGGCTTATGGTGATGTTGTGATTCAATTAATATTCCCAGCATTCGTTCCAGTTCAACAACAGCCAGCTGATGTCGTAATGCGTCATGAGAGTTCTTATGAGAAATTAGAGAGTCAAAACACTCTCCGAAGGAAACGGGATCTTGTACTTTAGTGAAACCCAATGGTGCCAAAGGCATAAATCCCTGTTCTATAATTCGTTGTGCCCGATTGCCGATAAAGCCCAGCCAGCCGTGATGCCAGCAGGAACCATCTACAAAACCATAGTTATAATGATGATCCGGATGGAGTATATAAACTACCGGAGCTTGTAATATTACTTTTTCTCCATGATCTTTTGCGAAAAAGATTGTACCTTCGCGATCATATTGAATTGAATAAAACTGGGGGAAACGGTTGTTAATCGGTGGATGCTGACAATTTGCGACATCCGCCCCTCCAATAAAAGTTAAATCATCATAATATGCCATGATCTATCTCTCATAATGTTATATTTGTCAAATGTGACATGTTTTTGATTATATCAGCCATTTATTTATATATTAAACAGAATAACTTATTATATATCTCTGAATCAAATTTAACAAATAAAATCAGGATGGTTGTGGGATGAAAAGTATAACATCGAAGGACAGGCGAATTTTACGTGAACTGGCAAAACTGAAACGTGACCGTGTTGAATCTGTTGAAAATCAGCAACGTCGTGAAGATTGGTATCGTCTGGATGATTCAACACAAGACAGCAGGCCGATGCTTCTTGCTGAATTTGCCGGAGTGAATGATGTGGAAAAGCCATTCAATCCAGACGCTTTGGAATGTGAAAGTGAACTGGCTAGAACTATTGAACAGGGGTTTCGGTGGATGTTTTTTATCTTTGATAATTTAAAGGACGATCATGTTTTCGAACCCGTAATTAATATTCCATGGAAGGTCAAAGTCAGTGATTTTGGGGTTGAAGTCATAAGCCACAAAGTTGAAATCGACGGTCTTATGGGGGCCATAAATTGGGAACCTCCCATAAAAGATATTGACCGTGATTTTGACAAACTTAAGCATCGAAGTTATTCGGTTGATCGTGAAGCGACTTTACGAGAGAAAGCGATACTTGAAGAAGTTTTTGACGGGATTCTTGATATAGGAATTCGCTGTAATTATTGGTGGACCTTAGGTATGACCGGTCAAGCTATCAAGCTTATTGGAATGGAAAACCTGATGATGTATATGTTCGATAATCCGCAAGGGCTTCATCGTCTAATGGCATTCTTGCATGACGATATTCTTGCTTATAGTAAATGGCTGGAGGACGAAGGTCTGTTAACCCTTAATAATCAGGACGATTATATTGGCTCTGGAAGTTTGGGGTATTCCCGAGCTCTTCCCGCTTCGGGCGCACCTGTTGGTGGTCCTGTTCGCAGGAAGGATCAATGGGCTTTATTGGAATCCCAGGAAACGGTTGGAGTAGGACCCGATCAATTTGAGGAATTTGTATTTCCCTATCAGAAGGATATAGCCGAATATTTCGGCAGGATTTATTATGGTTGTTGCGAACCGGTAAATACTCGTTGGCATGTTATCGAAAAGCTTGAAAATCTACAACGTGTTTCTGTTTCTCCCTGGTGTGATCAGGCATTTATGGGCGAAGTTTTAGGACGTCGATATGTCTTTTCTCGTAAACCGAATCCAACCTTGATCAGTACTGAGGTCTGGGACGAAGACGCAATTCGCGCTGATCTTCAATCAACGCTGAAGAGTGCAACGGGATGCCGTTTGGAAATCATAATGAAAGATGTTCATACTCTAAATAATGAACCCTGGCGTATCTCACGTTGGGTCGAGATCGCCAGGGAGGAAATAGCCAGACACTTTTGAGAAAAGCTATTTACGCTGTCAAATCCGGTTTTCTGGCTGCCTGGGTTTCATCCAGACGAGTGACCGGAGTTGTTAGCGGGCATTCCGTGATCGCTTCAGGATTGCTCTCGACCAGTTCTGCGATTTCAATCATGGCCTCAATGAACGTATCGAGCGTTTCCTTCGACTCAGTTTCGGTCGGCTCAATCATCAGAGCTTCCGGCACAATCAGCGGGAAGTACATGGTTGGCGGATGAATTCCGCGGTCGATCAGGGCTTTTGCCATATCAAGGGCGTGTACTCCTTTGTCAGCCTGGTTAGAGGCGGAGAACACGCATTCATGCATGCAGGTCCGGTCGTATTTCTGTTTGAAATACGGTGCGAGCTTTGTTCTGATGTAATTGGCATTAAGTACGGCATTTTCACTAACACGGACAATTCCTTCCCGTCCTAGCGTGAGCATATAGGCATAGGCGCGCAGTATGATACCGAAGTTGCCGTAGAATGGAGCTATGTAGCCAATACTCTTGCTTCGTTCGTATTCCAGGGCATAACTGCCGTCGGGACGTTTTTCAATGATTGATACCGGCAGGTACGGAACCAGGCATTCCGCTACGCCGACCGGACCGGACCCCGGACCTCCGCCGCCATGCGGTGTCGAGAATGTCTTGTGCAGGTTGACGTGCATGACATCAAAACCGACATCACCAGGACGAAGGCGTCCCATAATTGCGTTAAGGTTGGCGCCGTCGCAGTAGACGAGTCCGCCTGCTTCATGTACGATTTCGCATATTTCTTTTACATTCGGGTCAAACAGTCCAAGCGTGTTAGGGCAGGTGAGCATCAGTCCGGCGGTATCGGGCCCGGCCTGTTTTTTCAGGTCTTCGAGATCTACATTGCCGTTTTCATCGGTTGCAACTTCCTGGGTTGTGAATCCTGCAACTGAGGCGCTGGCGGGGTTGGTGCCGTGTGCCGCGTCAGGAATCAGCATAACCTTGCGTTCGCTATTGCCGTGATCTTTATGATAGGCCGCGATCAGCATGACTCCGCACAGTTCGCCGTGAGCTCCAGCCAGCGGCTGCATAGTGGCGCGGGAAAATCCGAGCAGTTCATTCAGAATCATTTCCGCTTCGTAGATGACTGCCAGTGCGCCCTGGGTCAGAGCCGAACCATGACGGAGTTGAGGCAGCAGCGGATGCAGGTCGGCAAAACCGGGCATGGATGCGATGCGTTCGTGCATTTTCGGGTTATACTTCATTGTACACGAACCCAATGGATAAAAGTTGGTGTCGACGCCCATATTTTTCCGGCTTAACAGCGTAAAATGGCGCATTGCATCGAGTTCGCTGACTTCCGGCAGTTCAGCCGGAGTTTCACGCTTCAAAGTGTCCGGTATGGAATTGGCCTTTGGAACATCAAGTTTGGGAACGGTAGATCCGCGGCGACCGGCTTTGCTTATATCAAAAATCAGTTTCATATTACGGCCTCCAGTGCGGTTGCTAGGGATTTTATTTCTTCACGGGTACGTTTTTCTGTAATCGCGATCAGCAACTGGTCACTGCGGTCAGGATAATATCTTCCCAGCGGGAATCCGGCGGCAAAGCCTTTGTCGATCAGGCGACCAACGACTTCGGAGGCGTCTCCCGGAACTTTAATGACAAATTCATTGAAGAACGGTTCATCTCCGACCGCTTCTACTCCATCAATTTTAAGCAGTTCGTTGCGGGCGAAGACCGCCTTTGAAGCGCAGAGTTCCGCCACATCGATCATACCTTGTTTTCCCATGCACGACATATAAACAAGTGCCGACAGGGCGCAGAGACTTTCATTACTGCAGATATTGGACATGGCATGTTCGCGTCGAATATGCTGTTCACGAGCCTGCAGGGTCAGTACAAAACCGGGTTTGCCGTTTTTATCTACTGTGCGTCCGCAGATTCGCCCCGGCATACGGCGCATATGTTTTTGCTGTACACCCATGATTCCCAAATAGGGGCCGCCAAAACTGAGCGGAATTCCCAGGCTTTGTCCTTCCGCGGTTACAATATCGAATCCCATTTCGCCCGGAGTTTTCAAGAGAGACAGTGCTTGCGGATAGGTCGAGCAGATGGCAAGCGCTTTGCCCTCATGAATTTTATCTACAAACGCGGTCCAGTCTTCTACTGTTCCGAATACATTGGGATACTGGATAATTACACACGCGGTAGCGTCATCCACTGCTTCCAGAAGTTGTTTCTGGGCTGATTTTACGCCGTCGGTTGAAATTTCAACTAGTTCAATTTCAAGGTTGCTGCTGTAGCAGTCGATCATTTTACGGAAGATCGGCGAAACGGCCCCGGAAATAACCGCACGGCGTTTACGGGTAATTCTCACCGCCATCATCATTGCTTCGAACAGCGCGGTGCCGCCATCGTAAAGGGAGGCATTGACAACCGGCATGCCGGTCAGTCGTGAGATGGCGGATTGATATTCGTAAATTGCCTGAAGAGTTCCCTGAGAAGCTTCGGGCTGATATGGAGTATAGGCCGTGTAGAATTCCGAGCGTCCGGTAATTTCGCTTACCGCGGCCGGGATAATGTGATCATAGTAACCAAGTCCGACAAAATTTACCAGGTGGGTATGATTTTTACCCGCCAGTTGGCGTAATTTACTGGTAACTTCAAATTCGGATTGTCCTTCCGGCAGATTTAGCGCCGGAGGAGGAAAATTAAGACCTGCGCTGGTCCAGAGTTCGTCAAAACTGCTGAGTCCAGTGGTATCAAGCATTGCTTGACGGTCAGCGTCGGTGTTGGCTACATACGGCACTGGTATACCCCCATTTGATTTTGATTTATAAAATATATTTGATTGTCAAGTAAACAAAATTCCGCGTCTATAACGAAGGTGACGCGGAATATATAATGTCGGGAAAATTAGTCGGCGTTTTCTTCAAGGAATTTTGCGTAAGCCTTTTCATCCATAAGGCTTTTGATGTCTTCCTGGTTTTCCAAATCAAATTTACAGATCCAGGCTTCTGTTTCAGCTGATTCATTGATCAGTTCGGGGCTGTCTTCAAGATCAGAATTGACTTCAAGTACTTTACCGCTGATTGGTGCGTAAATATCGGAGGCGGCTTTTACTGATTCGATTACTCCAAGAGTATCTCCTTCATTGTAAAATTCATCTTCCTGCGGAAGTTCAATGTAAGTAATATCTCCAAGCTCATCAGCCGCGTGTTGAGAAATTCCAGCCCATACGACTCCGTCCTTTACTTCTACCCATTCATGCTCTTTTGTGAAATACTTCATTTTATTCCCTCAAAAATTGTAATAGTTTAAATTTTTGTTTCCATGAAAAATCAGCTTTCCCGGATTCCTCATAAAAGAGTATCACTTGTAATAAATTTAACAATATCTGAAAGTATGAAATTTTCAATATTTTTATAAAGAGAATTCATTTTTTCATCTGAAATTTTAACAACTATTTCGATGATGAAACCGCATCTTTTTTCGTATTTTTAGCAAATGATTGAAAAAGCAGTGGAAATGGTTTATTTTAAGCTGACCAGTAGAAGGAGCGATATGGAGTCAGAACAGGATAAAAGCCGCGGTATTACCGAACATACATTGAGAGGGGAAATTACCCGTGTGGTCTTTGAAAATCAGGATAACTCCTATTGTGTTTTAAAGGTTGCTGATGCTCAAGGCGTGGAACACACTGTTACCGGTAATATCTCAGGAGCTTACAGCGGACACCATATTGAAGTTACCGGACATTGGGAAACTCACAAGGAATACGGACGCCAGTTGAAAGCCGTATCGTATAAATTCATCCTGCCTAATACTGCTGAGGGAATCAGACGTTATCTCTGTTCCGGCATGATTCCGGGGATCGGGCCGAAACTTGCAAAATGCATTGTTGATCATTTCGGTGACAAAACTTTGGAAATCCTTGACCGGTTCTCATCGCGTCTGCTGGAAATTCCGGGAGTCGGCAAAAAGCGGGTTGAAAGCATCAAAGAAGCCTGGGAAGGCCAGCGTGCCCGGCGCGATATGTTTATTTTTATGCAGGGGCTTGGAATCAGTCCGGCTTACTGTCAGAAGATCTATTCCACCTATGGCAACCAGGCCGCTGAAATCGTGAAACAAGCTCCGTACCGGCTGGCGGATGACGTCAACGGCATGGGATTTATCATGGCGGACCGCGTGGCGGCGTCTTTAGGGATCGAAAAAAATTCTTCCGAACGTATTTCCGCCGGCATTGTCTATTCTCTGAATCAATTGAAGTTTGCCGGGCATACCTGCTATCCCGAAGATTTGTTTATTAAATACGCGGCGGAACTGCTTGAAGTCAACGAAGCCGATATTTCTGTCGGGCTGGAATATGCCGTTGATATTGGAAAGGTGGTTGTACAGGAGACTGGTCCGCATGAACGTATGATTTATGATCGCGGCCTTTTTAAGGCCGAGACCGAATTGCCGGAACATATACACCGTTTGTTCTCGGTGAATCATTTCCAGGCACAGCGTATGCTGAACGTTCCACCGTTGCCGGGACAAACCTTTACCGAAGAGCAATATCGGGCCGTTACCAATGTTGGCAAAAGTCCTTTCAGTATTATTACCGGTGGTCCCGGAGTGGGGAAGACTACCGTCGTCGGCGAGATTGTCCGTCGGGCGAAAGCCGCTAAACTGAAAGTGTATCTCGCGGCTCCGACCGGACGTGCCGCCCAGAAGTTGTCCGACAGTTCAAGGATGAATGCACGGACAATTCACCGATTGCTGAAATGGGAGCCGGTCGAGAAGCGTTTTGTTTATGGACTTAATTGCAAACTGAATTGTGACCTGTTGATTGTCGATGAAGTGTCCATGCTGGATACTGTGCTTGCGGTTCACTTGCTGCGTGCGGTTGATACCGGTACGACTGTCGTGCTGGTTGGAGACGCGGATCAGCTGCCGTCGGTCGGCCCCGGCGAGGTGCTCAACGATATGATTAATTCCGGGATTATTCCGGTGACAAAACTTACACAGGTATTTCGACAGGGGGCTGGCAGCAGTATTATTATCAATGCCCATGCCGTAAACAATGGACATATACCGGAATTAAGACAACATGACCGGAATGTGTTAAGTGACTTTTACTGGATTGAACAGGAAGAGCCCGAACATGCCGTCGACTTGATTATTCGCATGGTATGTGAACGCATTCCTCAACGGTTTAATTTCAATCCGATGCGTGATATTCAGGTGCTGACTCCCATGAACCGTGGCACTTGCGGTACGGTTAATCTGAATGCGGTTTTGCAGGAACAGCTCAACAGCGGACACAAACCGCAGTTCAAGATCGGGGAGCGTGTGTTCAAAGCCGGGGATCGGGTTATGCAGACTCAGAATAATTACGATAAAAACGTATTCAACGGCGATATGGGACGGATTGTGAATATTGACAGCCGCGACGGCATATTTAAAGTAGCTTATGATATGCGTCAGGTAGAATATGAATTTACGGAAGTCGATCAGCTTACGCTGGCTTATGCTATAACCGTACATAAATCCCAGGGAAGTGAATTTCCCGTTGTCGTTATGCCGTTGCTGAATCAACACTATATGATGTTGCAGCGTAACCTGCTTTATACCGCGATGACCCGTGCTCGTCAACTGCTGATTCTGGTCGGCAGCCGTAAAGCCGTATCCATGGCGGTGAATAACTCCACCCGTGAACCCCGCTACACTTTATTGGAACAGCGCCTTCGCCAGTTGTTTAATTAGTAATACTTTGAATATCAGTTGTTTTTTTGATGATTTTGCTAAGTTAGTCTTGACTTGTAATCGTTTGCAAGTTATAATTGAATTATAGTTGAAAGCGATTACAAGTTTATGGAGAGGCAGCATCAGTGGCGGTTACAATCTACGATATAGCCAAAAAGGCAAATGTTTCATATGCAACAGCGTCCCGGGTTTTAAACGGAAATAATTACGGACGCCGAAGTGATTCACTTAAGCGTGCAAAAGAGATTTTGCGAATAGCAGCGATCGAAGGTTATCAGCCTAACACATCCGCACAGGCTTTGGTTGGAAAAAATACTCAAAATATTTGTCTGTTGATTTCCGATCAAATCCAGTCCGGTTGGAGTAACGCGTATTTTTCACAGGTTCTCAGCGGTGTGGAAAAAGTATGTTATGATTCAAATTATGGTTTGGTTCTGAATCGCTATCATGATGATGATTTTGAGGCATTTTTTGCCCGGCGAAAATTAGGCGGACGCGGCTTTGACGGAATTGTTATTGCCGGGTTTGTTACAACTCAAATGAGTGAGAAACTGCGTCAGTATAAGATTCCTTTTATCAGTATCAATAAACATTTTGACAATCCCGACAATATTCCCGCATATTATTCTAGCGGAAGTGAGGTTGATATAGCCTTATATGCTTATAAAAAAGGACATCGGCGGATAGGTTTTGTAACTGAAAATATCTATCCGGATATCCAGTATATTACAGAGAAGGTTAGAGCACAAAATATTAACGATTGCAATATTGTTCCGCTTCCGGTTCAGGGACACAGTGACTTTCAAAGTGGACCGGAAATAATGAAACTGTTTTTGGAGTTGCCGGAAGATAAACGGCCTACACTGATTGCAGGTAATTATCAGACGTGTGCCGCTATCATAAAAGAAATGAAGAAACACGGAATGAAATGTCCTGATGATTTGAGTATCATTAGTCGCTGCGACTGCGAAGTATGCCAGATGAGTGACCCGAAAATAACTGTTATTACCCCGGATAATGAACAGATCGGCAGTATTGCCACCAGAAAAATTATCGAGCATCTTGAGCATAAAGATGATCTTGTATACGAGACATGTGACATTTGCAACATTATAATAGAACGTGAATCAGTAAATTTTTTGAATAAATAAAATGGAGAAAGATATGAAAAATATCAGCAACAATAAATTCACACTTATCGAACTCCTCGTTGTAATCGCGATAATTGCCATATTGGCCTCAATGCTGCTTCCAGCGCTAAATAATGCAAGAGATACCGCAAAGAAGATAGCTTGTGTGAGTAACTTGAAACAGCTTGGACTTTATTTTAATATGTATAAAGATGATTCCAAAGGCTATTATCCGCCGTTTCAGATGGGCAGCGGAGGGATTGCCTGGACAACGACCATGCTGAAAGATAAATATTGTACTTCCAAGATACTTTTTTGCAGTTCTATGCCTCTGACAAAATTTAACCCGGAAGAATTTGATAAGCAGATTGAGGCTGAAAATTACACTAGTTCCAGCTTTTGTTTTCCATCCTACGGCAGCAATTACCGGTTTGTAACCGGAGGCCGGGGGGTAACCAACACCTCCACTGATACATATATTCCAGCTAAAGATTCTCAGATCAAATCTCCATCACGTACAATCATGGTCGCGGATACTTTATGTCGAGACTCTCAGAAACAGGGATATTTTACTTTGCTTTCATATTATTCGTCGAATACAGACAGGCATGGTTTTCTTGATGCGAGGCATGCGAAAAGCACGAATATTCTGTGGGTTGACGGACATGCGACTTCCGAGAAAGTCAGTAACCGCCTGTTGCCATATACCGGACAGTTTGATAACGGTTATATTCAGCATTCCACTTCTGAAGGCAACCTGTGGGACCGGAAATGATATCGGTTTTGAGTTTTTCCTGTAACCTATTTACGAGAATATTATGATTAAAAATTTAATTTATATTTTGCTGGGGTGCTTTGTGCTTGATCTGGGGGCTGGCCGGTTAGTTGCCGGTTCTGCTTCGACGTCAAAATCAGGAATTGCAGAAGTTAAAACGGATCATTTTTCCGTTAATATTAGTCCACGGGGAATAAAGAGTATTTCCTATTATAAAGAAGAAATTATTGCTTCTCTAGGCTACAAAGTACTTGATAGAAGCTATCATTCTTTGTTGGACTCCTCCAGCGATATTTCAGAAGTGGAAGAAGTGGCGACAGAAAAGAACATTGTTAGTAGTGTTCAGGCAATTGAAAGAAACGGTTCCAGAATAAAATGTACTCAAAGAGTGCAGTTTACGAAAAACGGAGCGGTTGAGATTCTCTATAAAGTCGAACCTTTGCAGCTGTCTTCAATTAATGTGAAGCAGCAGCGGATAATTTTAAATTTGAACGGAAAGAATGTAAAGGATAACTATGTTGTTTTTTCTGCTGATGGTACAAGGAAATCATCCGATAAATTCTCCGGGGTTATAAAAAGACCTCGCAGCTGTATTTTGTTTGACAGGAATGGTAAGTGCTGGCAGTTGGAGACTTCTGTTTTAAAAGGGGCAGCCTCACTTTCGCTTCAGTTTTACTCATCTTATAATAAATTTATCAACTTGTCGCTACCAGGGAAAAAAGGTTTTATTCTGAAGCTCAAAATCAGTCCGGTATTGGCTGGTGAAGTTCCTCTGACTGCTGATATCAAACAGACAGCATATAACAAATTATTAAAGAACGCTGAAAAAAACGGCGTTAATTTACTGACCAATCCATCATTTGAATTCGGTATGAGTGACTGGATTACTGAATGGAGTTATGATCGTAATTTTCCGATCTGGAAAGAGGTAAGGCGTCAGGATAATTCACGATGTATGATGTATACCGGAAAAGCGTTGCGTAACGTTAAGTTTATATCCCGACCTGTGGATACTATGGGGAAAAGAGTTTTCTCGGTATCGGCGAGTGTATGTGGAAGCAAAGATGGGCAGAGCGTCCAGTTAGGAATAGTTCCGGCTCCGGTTAACGGTCAGAAAAGATCAAAGTATTTTATGTGGAAGAAGTTTAAACTTAGTACCGGGTGGCGACGTTATAATGCTACATTTGTTATACCGAAATCGTGGAAAGGGAAAAAGATTTGTTTTATGGTCGGACCCGATAAACCTGGTACTGTGTTGAAAATTGATGATGCAGCGATATATCCAGGACTTCCGCCGGGAAAGGTTTCTGATACTGCATATTTCGGTGCTGAATTCAGTACAGGGCGCACTGGTAATATTTATTTGATAGGCCAAAAAGGCTTGATGAAAATAAAATTGACCAACTTGTCAGAGAAAGACGAAAATTTTAATTTGAAACTGGTTATTAAAAATTATCTTGGCAAAGAGATAAATCATTCTGTGAAAAATGTTCTGGTAAGAGCACAGAATTTTGTCGATTTCTCTATTCCTGTCAATACAGCAGAGAGGGGATTTTTTGATTGGGATTATACATTGTCAAATAGTTCAGGACTTAAGAAAAACGGAAAAATATCATACTGCGTCATAAGTGATAATCGCAAAGTTAAATCAACCCGGTTTGGCATGAATTTCCATATGGAAAGGCCGTTGCCGGAGCAGGTTGATACGGCTCTTGACATTCTTGCTGAAATAGGAGTTGGCAGCATTCGTGCATGGTGGGACTGGGCGAATGCCGAAGGGAAAAAAGGAGTGTTTAACTGGAAATCTTTTGATTCCCAAGTAGATTTATGCGAGCGTCATCAACTGGATATCTTTCCGGTTATACTACGAATGTACGGGCCAAAATGGACCGTACCCGACAGATTTCAGAATCCTCCTGATGATTTGGGGTTATGGGATAATTTTGTGAAAAATATGGTTTCCCGTTATAAAGGACGAATAAAATATTGGGAAGTCTGGAACGAGCCGGACGTCAGTCCTGTGCTAAAGAATAAGCCGGATCTCTATCTGGAAGTACTGAAAAGATCATCCAAGCTGATAAAACAGGAAGATCCTCAGGCTCAAGTTGTTGGATTTTGCGGGAGTTATCCATGGTTTTTTGATGCCATGCTGAAAGGGGAGGGGGTAAATGATCTCGATGTAATATCATATCATAGTTATCTTTATAAATATAATCCGGAAGTATCTCTGGTAAAATGGTTGAATAAGTTCCATAAAGATTTGGAACTGCTGACGAAAGGTAGAAAGATAGCTGAGTGGAATACCGAGGTTGGTATTGTCAACGGTCATAACGGATATATTGAATCAGAGGAAAGCAGAGCTCGATCATGTGGTGTATTGCTGCGTAATTATATCTGTTCGTGGAGTGCCGGAACCTCACGAATGTACTGGTTTTCTGCTAGTATGATTTCTCTGTATAGTCACTCTGTATTTGAATATGGTTATGTTCCGTCTCCGGCAATGGTTACTCTTAATGCCTTGTGCTCATTCTTATCAGGAGCCAAGTTTCTTAGAGAAATCAAACGTGATTCCGGTGAAAACTTTTTTGGTTACATCTTCAAGACGAAAGCAGGGCGTTATGCTGCGGTAATGTGGTATAACGGATTTCCGTCAGAAAAAAAATGTATTTTCCCGAAAGGTTCGAATATTGAAGTTTACGACCTTATGGGAGTACGGGAAAAGCTGAAAAATTTTACGTTCTCAATGACATCATCATATCCCGTATACGTACTTTCTGATAATCGCACTTCGTTGGAGAACAGTATTGCGCAGGCAAAATTCGAGTGTAGGAATATTGAAAAAGCAATGAACGTACATTCCGGCAGTGTATTGCCGGCAAAGCCTTCATTAGGGCCATTTAAACTCAGTAGTGAAGGAATGCTGATTGATTGGAATATTCTTGGTTCTTTTGCGAATCCAGGAGGGCGCGGATATGACCGAGGACTTGATATTGATTATTTGAAACCCATTGGGGGAGAACATTCTGCTAATATTAACTTTGATACGAGTTTTAAATATGTCTGGCCGGATGAAATGAAACCCTACATTTCCGAACTGCCCAAATCAGATTCGGTGAAAGTCATTGAATATCACGGAGCCTCAGCGGCGGACTACTATGGAGATAAATTATATATAGATATGCTTAAAGTATTAAAGCCGAAGAAGTACACCGTTGGCTACGCATTTTGCTACATCGAATCTGATAAAGATACAGACGCACTGTTAAAAATTGGCAGTGATGATGGATGCAAAGTTATTCTTAATCATAAGCAGGTATGGCGAAACAAAATTTATCGTAAAGCGGTAATAGACGATGACGTCATTAGAATACATCTGCATAAAGGAATCAACCCCCTCTTGATTAAGATCAGTCAGGATGGAGGAGGCTGGGGTTTCTATTTGCGTCTGACTGATATTGCAGATAAAGCTTTGACCGGAATAAAAATCTGGCTGTAATTTTATTTACATAACGATTTTGATTATCATGGCGTTGATTTGATTTTAAATCAACGCCATGATTTTACTTCAGGGTTTATTCCGCTTCCGTAGCGCGTAGCGCGGAGTTTGAAGATTCTAATGCTGGGACCGACTACGCCTGCGGGAAGTTGTCGATGGCTTTCTGCGCGGTTTTACGCATGAATTCGCAATCGTCATTATCCAGGTTTTCCGGGTTCAGTTTGATATCGCTGACCGGATTGCCAAACAGGAACCCGTACCATACACAAGCCTGTAGATATTGTCCCCGCGGATTCAAATGGATCAGATCGGACGCAAGCGTCATCTTGCCTTCTTCATTTTTCTTCCAGAAATATTTACCAACAAAAGTTCCGGAGGCATTCGGCAGGTTGGGCCAGTTTATTTCTTTCAGGCTTTCAAGCGGGTAGGGGGTAAATTTTACTGGCTGTTCGGAGCGTGCCAGTTGTACAGCATATCCTGATGGGATAACCCGGAATGAATAATCTTTTGCCAGGTCTGTATAATTTTTCGTCAGGCGGTTGTACATTTCGGTCTGGTCAATATCCCATTCACTGCCGGGCTGGAACTGCGGATGGTCGTTATGATAACTCCAAGTTTGCTGAATGAGTACTTCTGTATTCGGACAGTGACTCTGTATGAATTCAATAATATTATCGGCATAAGGATGAAACGTTTCCGGACGCCAGCTGCAATGACTTGCCTGTTGGATAGTAACGTAGTCCCATGGAGTCTCTTTAAGAATCGTGCTGAGCTTGTGTCCACCCTGATAGATTCGGCAGTATTCATTGTTTATTTCTGCCTCAATATAGCTCCAGTGCCGGTGCAGTTCACATCCGCCAAAGTTGGCGCGTTGAAAGTTGACCTCGTTGCCGGTGGAGGCGACTGCATCGGGAAAATACAAAGCAAGGCTGTCAGTAAAACTGTTGCCAATAGTAAGTACATTAATTTTTTTCATGATAAATTTCTGTAAATTTAAGTTTCACATTGAGTTGAAATGATCTTTTAAAATATAACGAATGGATGATAAATCAACCTTGTTCTTTTTTTCGACGAAACTTTTTATATGGTCTCCGCCATGTGGCAAGATTTCGCTTTGAAGTGATCATGAAAAATACGGCAACAAGACCGATTGGTGCCAGTAGAAACACATTTTCCCCCCAGTGATTGAGCAGGATTGCTCCGACTGCCGCACTGATAATAAAGCATAAAATTATTCCGTAATAATGCAGGGCCTTATGGAATTCAGCCCGGTCTTTATTGTGTATACTGCAGAATAAGGCGTCGGTTCCGCTGCGGAGATTGCCGGTACACATAGTTGAGGCAAATGGATATCCTTTTACCCTTCGGAAGGTTTGTACCTGCAGCGCACAGACAAATGCGATCATGGCGTTAACTATAAAATCCGGATCGCCATAGGGAATGAAATAAACCAGAATCAGACAGGCCAGCTCCAGCAGTAGAACCAATTGGTGCCAGGTTATGACTTTTAAATGGTGGATTTTTTCATGGGCGAACTCCGCGACAAAGATTCCCAGGGCATAAAATACAATGGCAAGCAGGTAGCGTCCGCAGTGAAGCCATTTCTGATGGGCCAGGTCCATTCCCAACAGCACCATATTACCGGTTACGGCGTTTGCGAAAACTTCTCCCCGACATAGGTAAGTATAAATGTCCAGAAAACCGCCGACAATACTGAGTACACATGCCGCGGTTAGCCGTTCCGCATGATGGGGTGGTAAAGCTGTTGAATTTGTCATGGTTCCGTAAACGTTATCTCTAATTGTTGTATTAAGATAATATAGTTACCGGACCTTTTTAATCAACCGGTGTAAATATTGAAAGGCCTCACAAAGTAAAAAAACTTTGTGAGGCTGATCTTTTGCTATAATTAAGTTTTCAGCAAAAACTTATTTGAAATTCTTTTCATAGAACATCTGAGTTTTTCGATATTCATTTTGTTTGATGACCAATTCTCTTCTCTTGAGAGACAATTCTTTTTTTAGTTCATCAAGATATCCAGCTGTTTTTTCCGATTCTTTTTCCATTTTTTTGCGCAGTTTTTTTGCGTTTCTTCGTTCTCTTAGAGTCGGTCTATTCTCTATGGATACATGATAACCGCCGCGCCAATAATATCTGTCACTAATATACACTCTAGAGCGATTGGCATTCTTAATAACCAACTGGTTCCGGGTATTTTCATTGGAACTCTGCTTTTTCTTCCCTCGGATAATTTCTTCATTGATATATTTTATTCGCAGTCTAAGCTTGTCGATATCAGTACCCAGCCTTGAAAGCTTCAATTCAACGCGTCTTTTCTGTTTTTCAATTTTCTGCTGATGATCTTGTATTGCTCCCTTTTTCTGGGCAACGCGTTTTTGCTCTTTATATTTTGCTGCCGCTTTGGGATTATAATTATACTTTTTCTGGACTTTTTCCGGTAGATCACTGAATTTGACAAAGACTACTCCATTTTGGTGACCGATTGATAAACCATCCGGTTCCTGTTCCAGAACAACTGGGTTAATCAGTACTCTACCATCACTTAACTTTACTTCTTTCGGTTTCGCTGCAGCCTGTAACAATACGCAGGAAAACAAGAATGCAATCATACTGCACTGTTTAATTGTTTTAATCATGACTATCTCCTGTGAATACATTAGTTACTGATTGATTGCGGAAGCATGAACAACTGATCATCGACAGGAACATTCCATTGAATATCAATCATCTTTGATTCAGAAATATTTCCTTCCAGTTCCGATATGAGAGTATATGGAAGCATAAATCCATGATTTTTCTCATAGTCTTTGAATAGAGTTTCAATCAGGACGGCTTTATCGGCTGAGTCCAGATATTGTTCGCTTTTTACAATAAATTTAGTTTTTTTGCTAATATAAGCTGTAATGTCCTGCGATTTGTATTCCGGTTTGGGAACCATTGTCAGTTTCCAGCAGTCTTCATCAAATACTTTTGCTGAGCCGTCCAGAATAATTTTACGGAAGAAGGTTTGAGGTGTCATATTGGGAGCCAAATAGCCTGCCTGGAATCTGAGTTCGTCCAGTTCTCTGCCCGATAGAATTCTGTCTCCTGATTCATTCGTATATTCCCAACCGGTTTTTCCATTCCAAGCCCGGATACTTACTTTGTCTTTGCTGGTATATTCAAACCGTATCTTATTGGGGACTTCGGCTGTTATTTCCAGTTTTGCCGGTATTTTTTCATCATTATTGTATATTTCGAAGGTTGCGATATAAGATTTTATGGCTGACGTTTTATTGCCAGGATCGATTGCTTTTTGATAGTCGCTGATAATTTGATTTGCGTCAGGATTGCTTTGGAACATGGAACAACCTGCCACAAAGAAGAACACATTTATAAGTGCCGTTGAAAACAAAATGTTTTTTCTCATTTTATAATGACCTTTATTGTTTGATTGTTTATTCGGAAAAAACAGATAATCGGGACAAAGAGAGTAACAAAAAAAGAATTAGAGTAATTCACCCCATTACATATCCTCCTCGTAATTCATAAATATTTGAGTAAAAAATATTTACTTTTGAGTATTCAAATATAGTCAAATAATTGAGAGTATTCAAGCTTTTATAGATAAAAAATTAGCTCGAAGTTGAAAACAGGAAGTAATTCGTTCCCCTGAGGAAGGGATTAATACAGCTGCCAGCTGTAGTATTGGATGCCATCGTTGGAGAAGGAACTGCTGACGGGCAGGGAGATCGACAGCAGGCGGCCCGGTAGACCGGAGCTTTTTGCCGGGCGTATCTGGATGGTATAGTAGCCGGATTCGGAAAACGAAAAGGATTGTTTCAGGGTAGACAATAGATCACTTTCAGAACCGAACGCATCGTCAAATGTCAGGTCCGGATCAGCTTTGAATTCTTTCAGGGCCTGTTTGACCGTTTCCAGGTCAGCATCCTCAAAATCGCAGACTGTTTGTATGTAGTCAAGCGAAACTGACATGATATTGGGATTGCCGCGAGGAGAATCAAGCCCCGCAGGTGCAATCAGGTTGATTGAACTCAGACAGCCGTTTGCATCGGGGCCATAGAACTTGGTGAATCCCGGAATCCAAAGCAGTTCTTCACGGAAATATAATTCTTCATTTCGGGGCAGGTTCGGCAGTTTTTCGGTTGTGTATTCACCGCTTTCCATTCCATAAGTACTTAGATAATCATCAGAGTCGATATAGTCGGTCAGTTTGTCCATCAGTTCATCCATCGCCTGAGTGGTTTCCGAGTCGGTATCGATATCGGATGTAAGGTAATCCAGATTGGAAAGCGAGTCTGAATCATAGATCGTTATTCCGGAAATCATATCGTGAATTGTAACCGACATTTTCACTCCATTTACCTCGATAATGTGTTCGCGGCCATCTGCCATAAAGCGTTCATCGGTTGATGAAAATTGCTCACTTTCGCTGTCGTTTTCCTCCCCGATATTTCGACTGGAATTATTAATGATGTCGTATTGCAGCAGCCACAGCGTCTTAGCTGCCGCGCTTTCATCCAGATACACCGACTTGTTCATCTGCGTGGTCGTTGTTGAAGCCAGCTTGATAGACTGCGACATACTGACCGTTGAGGCCACAAGCACAGCAATAAGCACCAGCATGCACATGACTACAATCAGTGCTACGCCGCTTTCTTTATTCTTCGGTTGTATCTCAGTTTTTTTCATTTTCTCATTTTCTGCTTTGCTGAGCAACGTGTCGCAAAATCGTCCCTGCCTTTTCCGCTTCCGTAGTTGCCGCGTGACAAAGTATCTTTTAGAGGCGCAGGTGCTTATACCTGCTACTCGTCTTCGGTTGCGGAGGAATCGTTACGTTGTCCGTAGGTCGAAACAATACTGTTTCCAGCAGTACGCCGCAGCCACACTTCACTTTCTCCGTTGTTCCAGGTCACTTTCATCTGTATTGCGATCGGGATATTATATTCATCGTCCACATCCCACTCTTTCGAGTATTCCAGCGAGTTATCATCACTATCACTGTCAAAATCAACATAGGTAAATTCCAACTCACGCACATTAACGGCAATTACTTCTTTACTTTTATAATCATTGTCATTTTTGCTGTCCGGCAAAATTGGTGTTTTGCGGTATTCCGCGATCAGGTTGCCGCTTTCAATATATAATCTTAGAAAACGAATGCCGCCTTCGCTGTCGTTCTGACCGATACGATGCAGATACGTCAGCAACAGGGAATCGGATTCTCCTTTAAAACAATAGGTAGTTTCGTTATCGTCGTTAGTCCAGGGGAAGGGGATGGCATTGCGGAAGGCTACATCAACGAGACGGTCAATCATCTGGTAGCGTTTCAGTTCATTGCTGTGGTTGCTGATCTTTTGCCAGCTGCGCTGGACGGTATAAAGTGTCATGGCGACGGTAAGCATGATCATTGAAAAGATCGTCACGGCCAGTATCATTTCCAGCAGTGTAAAGCCTTGTTCATGTTTATTCTGTGCTTGTACTGCTTTCATCAGATGCTATTATCCTGTCGATTGACATTGTACGGTTTATTGAGCCGTCGTTTTTGCGGAGCTCAACTTTCATTGTGGTTAATTCCCAACTGCCGACAGTCGTTTCGGCGTCATCGGGTAAGCCCGTCGGGTCATTAAAGGAGTAATTTACGCTGAAATTATCATAAGGGAAAAATCGTTCCGGAACGTGATCATTTTCCGTTTGAATAAGCATGAGGTATTCGATAGCCTGCGACATCATGTGCATTTCTTTCCAGCGGTCGTAGGCTTTAACGCTGCGGGATCTGGCAGAGGTCAGCAACGAGAGCGCTGCAACGATACCGAGGCCGAGAATAGCCAGGGCCACCACGACTTCTATCAACGTAAATGATTTTTTACTGAACGTCATTTATTGATGCCTCGCTTTTCATTATCATGCCGGTTAGAGGAGATATCCACATTTTTACCGCGTGTTTCCCGAGAGTCATATAAAATCCAGGTCCGGACGCGGTTCCGTCCGGATAAAAGTAACAGGTTGAAGTTCCTTCAATATCTGCCGATGGCACACTTATTTTAATACTATTCGGCAAGGTAAGTTTCATATACTTGTTTGCCAGCAATGAACTTTGCTGTTGTCCCATGTCGTCCGAATCCTGCTCTTCCTGGGTCTTAACAACCGCAATGTTGAAGGTACGGGATTCAGGTTTTATGGTTACACGGGTTTCACTTCCGCGCAGCAAGGCCAGATACGCCGCATAGGAAAGCAGTTTTTCCACATCGTTTGCGTTTCGGTCAAGTGACGCAAAAGCTGGAAGCTTACCGACCCGGCTGACTACCAGTCCAGTAAGCAGAGCCCCGATCATCAGAACAATAATAAGTTCAAGGACTGTAAAATTGTGACGTCTTGGGGCCATTGTTTTTCCGGTTGAGTTAAGATTTTACAGTATTAGTCTGTAACTTGGGTACCAGCACTGGAGATATCGGCATTTTCCTTTTCTCCGCCTGCTTGACCGTCACTGCCGTAACTGATAATTTCAAATTCGGTGTTTTCCCCTGGACATTTATATATATAATCATTGCCCCACGGATCTTTCGGAACAGCCTGTTTTAAGTATGGACCGTCCCATTTATCGTTGCCGGAAACGTTACGGTTGAGTTCTTCCAGTCCACTTGCCGCGTCCGGAAGTTTTCCGGTATCAAGCCGGAAGTCGAAGACCGCCTGTTCCAGCATTTTAATCTGGGATTTTGCCGCGTTAATTCTGGCTTTACGTACATACCGGTAGTATGCCGGAGTTACGATTGCCGCCAGCAGTGCGATGATAACGATTACGGTGATCATTTCAATTACGGTGAAACCATGGATGACATATTTTCTTTTTTTCATAGTGTCCGACTCCTTATTTGATAAAGACGTTATTTTACTTTGACAACTTAATTTTTGATTTGTTCATCTTTTTTGCTATTCTCTTCTTGCTTCCACAGTAAATTTATTTGCGAAGTATGAAGCGGTCTTAACGCTGTCCGTACAGACCTAGATTTCGTTCATTTCCATTACTGTCATAAAGATTGATACAACTACCAGGAAAATAATAATAGCTAAAAATACGATAGCCGCCGGTTCAAAAACTGCAAGCAGTCTTTTGATCTTAACTTTAATCGTTTTTTCCTGTTCTTCGGCGACACGGTTCAGCATTTCACCAACAGTACCGGACTCTTCGCCTACCTGCATCATTTGAATCGCCACCTTTGGCATATATTGACTTTTCTTCAGAGTTGCGGATAGCTTGGAACCTCCCCGCAGGTCTGAGTCAACCTTTTTGAAACTTTCTGAAATTAAACTGTTCTGGATAATTCTGGTCGAAATATTTACCGAATGCAACAGATGCACGTGATTTTGCAGCAGGATTGCCATGGTACGAATAAAACGGCTAATCTCAACGGCCTGTACCAGTTCGCCGGTTAACGGTATCTTCAACATCATTTTATCCCAGAAGTCTCTGGCTTTTCCGCCTTTGCTGACTTTACGGAGAAAGACACACAGACCAATAATGATCAAGAGCCAAAGCCACCACAATCCGGTGAATGCATCACTCATGCCCATCATAATTTTTGTCGGCAGCGGCAATTCCCGGCCCATATTCAGGAAAATTTTAGAAAAGCGCGGAATCAGTACGGTCAGGAGCAGTACGATTACGCCGCCGGTAATAAACAGAATAATACAGGGATAAATCATACTGGTGATGACGAATTCTTTCAATTCCTTGGTGTCAGTCAGAAAACGCTGGAGCTCTTTCATTACTTCCGCAAGACAACCGGTTTCTTCGCCGGTTTCAACCAGGTTTGCGTAAATCTTCGGAAATCTGTCGCCGTGATTACGGATCAGGTCAGAGAATTTTTTCCCTTCGTGCAGGCCTCGGCGTAGAGAATTTACCACGTCTCTGCCCGCGGGATTTTCTTCCATTCCCTCGGCAATGATTCCGAGAGCCCGTTCCAACTGGATATGTGCCAGCAGCAACGGGACCAGCCGGTCAGTGAATTCATATACGTTAAATTTATTTTTGAAACTGAATGAAAATTTATCGGAACCAGATGATGACGCTTCTCCATAGCATTGCAGTGGGGTCAAACCGCGCCCGCGCAAACGTGCCAGCGAATCCTGTTGAGTATCGCCCTCAATCAGAATCTGCATAATTTTGCCTTGTCGGTCGGCTGCTTTGTATTTATATAGTCCCATTTGTCAACTCATTATGTTGAATTCTTATCAGCCGAAATTCATGGCCGCACGTTTTACTTCCGCTTCGGTTGTAATGCCCTTGGCTACCTTTTCCATGCCGTCTTCAATTAGCGGCTTCATACCTTTCTTCATCGCGATCTCCGCGATTTCCGCACTGGAGGCGTTACGGGTTATAGCACTTCTGATCTCATCATCTACTGCCATAAGCTCAAAAATTCCCATTCGTCCCATAAAACCTGTTCCATTGCATTCGCGGCACTTGTTACCTGTACGGGTATAATCAATTCCGCTGCCTTCGCAGTGGGTGCAGAGTTTTCTGACCAGACGTTGAGATAACACTCCATATAGTGCGGACGCCAGCAGGAAACCTTCCACGCCCATATCAATCATACGGCTGACCGCGCCAGGTGCGTCATTAGTATGCAAGGTACTCAATACCAGGTGACCAGTGAGGGCGGCGTTTACTGCGATATCGGCGGTTTCCCGGTCACGGATTTCCCCTACCAGAATTACATCGGGGTCCTGACGTACGATACTTCTCAGTCCGCTGGCGAATGTCAGGCCAATCTGGGAGTTCACCTGCATTTGTGACAGATGGTTTATACGGTATTCCACCGGATCTTCAACGGTGATTATTTTCTTTTTAAAATCGTTAAGCATGGTAATTACGCTGTAAAGAGTGGTGGTCTTACCACTACCGGTAGGACCAACCACCAGAATAATGCCATGGGGTATACTTACAAGTTTTTCAAACTGTTTCTGCATTTCCGCACTCATTCCCACATTAGCCAGGTCAAACGATATGGCATCTTTCCGCAAAAGTCGAAGTACGATACTTTCGCCGTTCATTGTCGGAATCGTACTGATACGGATATCCATACTGTTTCTTGCCAACTGAATATTGGTTCGTCCGTCCTGAGGCAGACGGCTTTCTGCGATATTCAATCCACCGACTAGTTTAATTCGGGAGGCAATAGCGGGATATTGAGATAACGGGGCACTTAGATATTCATGGAGGATACCATCAACGCGGAATCTGATTACCAGCCGGTCTTCCTCCGGTTCGACATGGATATCGCTGGCGCGTTGTTCTGATGCTCGAGAAAACATTTCATTTACCAGTCGGACGATTTTTGCCTCGCTGGCAAGGTTTCGGAGAGTTGCTTCGTCTTCGCCGGAAATTTCTTCAAATTCATCAATATTTTCCGGTGCTGAATTGTAGACATCGTTAATGAGTCTTTCTATAACACTGCGGCGTGCCAGGCGAAATTCCGTTTTAAGATCAAAGCCGTGAGAAAATAAATATTTATGACGGTCCAGAGCATACGGATCGCAAACGAGTAGTTCGACGGAATCTTCTTCCCAAGCGTAAGGGATACAGCACCACGTGTTCAGATAATCTTTTGAAATACCTTCAAAAATGGGAGGCGGATTCATATCGTCTTCATCAAGAGTTTCAATGCCTGACGCTGTGAGGTAAGCATCCAGCAATTCAATTTCAGATACGATCCCGCTGCTGCATAATCCCCAGTCAAGAGAGCCGCGGTCTTCCACTGCACACTTTTCCGAATATCCCGGATATGCCGCTTCGAGTCTATCTTCGATGATTGCTAAATCAATCTTTGCCATAATGATATCCTTTTTCCTCTTTCCTCTCGACTTCTATTTATCGGTCAGGTCTTTTCCCAGTTTATCTAATTCAAGAAGATCGGTTTCCTTATCTACATCATCATCCTGATCACTTTCAAATTTATCTACTTCCTGGACGGCATGACGATATCTCCGAATCATTTCTTCGAGTTTTGTTTCTTCTGTGACGATTGTTGCTGTAATCAGCATCATGATTTCTGTGCGTTCATAAGTTTTGCTGGTATCCCCCAGCAGCCAACTGAGGATCGGGATATTGGCAATATACGGAATGGAACTTAATGATTCTACTTTTTTCTGATGGATCAATCCACCCATAATCAGGGTTTTGCCGCTGCGCAGGGCTAAAGTTGTGTTTAATACGTCTTCTTTGATTGTCGGAGAATCAGTTTCATTCGTATCGTCATCTGTGGTGTCCGAGATGGTTTGTTCCAGTTCCATTGAAACCAGGCCGCCTTTGGTCAGATGAGGCGTAACGGTCAGAATTATACCGGTGTCGGTGTATTGATAACTGCGGACAACAGATGAACTGTCGGTCGAGGTTGAATCCGTACTGGCTATTTCACTGGAGATGATCGGAACACGCTTTCCTACGGATATTTTCGCCTCGGAGTGGCTGGCGACCAGGAGCTGAGGACTTGAAATAATCTTCATTTTGCTTTTGGTGGCCAGCGCTCGTATATATCCATATTTTTCGTCTGGATTATCGGGATTGTAGATGCTGAAAGTTCCACCTTTAGAAACGTCACTAGTGCTTGAATCCAGGTTTACTCCTTTATAATATGTACCGAATACGGATTTGGTGGAGCCTGCTGAAACTGCATCTGAAAAATTAACTCCGAATTCATCTGCGTTATTTAGTTCGATTTCTACAACCAGAACCTGTAGTAATACCTGTCCGGGAATTGTATCCAGACGTTCCAGTAAAGCCCGGACCATGGCATAAGTGCGCGGAGTGGTCCGTATGACCAGGCGGTTATTTACCGCATCGGCAAAAACCTTGACTGGTACGTCGAATACACTTTCCGAACTGTCGTCATCAGATGAACTTGAGCTTGAACTTGAGCTGCTTGAGGAACGTTTGCTGCTGCTGTTCGGTGAATTAATTGTCTGGGTGCTTGTTTGCGGAGTGGAGGTTGTGGTGCTTGCGTCACTTACCGTCAGGGAGGTACCTTCGGTTTCAAAAATTACGGAAATCGCTTGAAGTAATTCTTCAGCTTTTCCATTCGTTACCTGATAGACAAATACACGATCCTGTTCCCCTACATCCGAGCGGTCGAGAGTTTCAACCAGTTTTGCCATTTCATTCAGTGATTCCCGGGTTGGAGATGACGCAATGATCACCTGCATGCGATCAAGTGCCAGAATGTTCATTGAACCGGATTTAACGGTTTTTGTATCAGTTGTTTCTACAGGAAAACCGAGAATCGGCATGATTTTTATTAGTTCGCTCTGAATTTTCGAGGCTGCGATATTGTGGCAGTTGATAATCATCCGGTGCCAGTTGGCTTTCTGGCGGCGATCTAATTGTGAGATCAGGCTTTTTAAGCGAAGCAGGGCATCCGGGGTTTCCACAATCATAACTGCGTTCTGGCTTTCCAGAGCGGTAGCAGATGCGCTGTCACTGAGAAATGTTTTGAGCTGTGCAACAATATCTTTTGCGTAAACGTATTTCAGGGGAACAACTGCGGCGCTGACATTGGACGTACTACTGTTTATATCCCGCTCCTGGGGCATCTTGCTCATAGGGCGAATGTGGACGATTCCACTTTCAAATGTGCAGTAAGCATTGGTCATCCACAAAATCTGTCCAAACAGATTCCAGATATCTTCAGGAGCCATCTTGCTGTTAACTTCCATGGTTACCGTACCTTTTACGGTCGGGTCCAGGATATAGTTGAATCCCAGGGCTTTGGAGAAGGAAGGAATTACGTCCGCAAGGTTTGCCGCATCGTAATTGACAGTGACGTTAATTGTGGATTTCTTATTTTTGCTGTCTTTAAAGACTTCCTCGTAGGTGGTTGATTTTGCTTTGTCGGTCGCATCATCCTCCGGATTTCTGCTGGGAAGAAAGTGACCGTTTTGGCTGTCGCTTTTATAGTCGGGAGTTTTAATGATATCTTTTGCCATGGCTTTGTTTATATCATGTACTCCGTCATCAATCACATTGCCGGTTGTTTCAGACAAAATAGAATATTTGCTGCGTGGTTTTTTTACTTCATCCTTCTCTTCCGTGCTTTTGCAACCGGATAATATTCCAAGAATAAAGCATAAGCTTGCTACCGGGTAAATTATCTTCTTCATCTTTGTCTGCTACCTCTATTGGATGTTGATCTTGAACTTCTTCTGCTGGAACTGCGTCCACTTTGATTGTTGCTCATGCCGCTACCCTGGTCAAATCCGCCAGGACCGCCACCTCCCGGGGGACCTCCGCCACCAGGGAAGCCACCGCCACCAGGAAAACCGCTACGGTTATTGCCAAGCCGATTAAGAGCTTTTATAAGGGCGCTTTGGGTGTTTTCCTTGGTTTTGGGTTTGGCCGATGTTGCGGCCTTCTTAGCTATTTCACTGGAACGTGTTCGTTCCATTTTTAGTTCAATCTTACTACCGTCTTTTTCCAGAATTACTGATTTTTCATTTATTGCCGCCAATGTGTATCCATTACTGATATCGTCATTGATCTTGAAAACGCGTTTCTTAGCCTTGTAGTCATTACTGCTTGAGGTAGTGCTTGAAGTTGAGGTGCGGTTTCGACTTGTTCGGCGTCCGCGCATTCCCGGAGGACCAAAGCGGCGTTTTAAGGTGCTTTTATCTATAATAATCGCTGTGCGGAGATCACCAAAAATACATATTCCAGCTAGTTCATATTTGGCTTCAACATCCTTTCTTGCCTTGGATTTCTGGGCCGTTTGCTCGGTTGTTGTTGTGGTCGTAGTTTCTCCGCTTGAACGGTTGGGCGTAAACAGATTCTTACTGACAATGTTTTTCGTGTTGATCAATTTGATCGGAACTGTACTTACTACCTTTTTGGCGTTGGTATCAACTTCAGGCGTGCGTTTGATTGCTTTGTCTGGTTCCGGCTGTTTGTATTTATAATGATACTGGGCGAGCCCGTAAATGCTTGCTGCCAGAAATAAATTCAATACGATGTAAAACAGCTTCATTTTTTATCTCCCCATACTTTTTTTACCAGTTCTTCTGACTCGATGCATACCATTTTGACAGTGCCGTTAAAAAGTATGTTTTGAGGATCTCTCATATTGTCGGGGCGTATGCTGTACTGCACCCAGTAAATCTTAGGAGTTCCCCGGCCCAGTTTTTTTATGAAAGTTACGAGTTTACTTATACTTGCCGTAGTGGAAAGGCTGATTTCGTAGGATTTCATGAAATCGTCAATTTTACTGGTCCTGAGAGCTCCCAGTGAAGATAATTTAAGCTCGGCGTTGACCGCGGATTTTTCTACTTTTTCTCGGAGTAATGTGTCCGGCTTGCCGTCCCGGGAAGGAATGCAGAAGCAGGATATATCCTGGGATAAATTGGCTATGGCTAATGATAATTCTTTATCTTTGGCGAGAGCCTTACGGAGGTTTTCCTGCGTTGTTTTTAATTGATTCCGGCTTTTTTGGGCTTGTGACTCCCCTGGCCAGATATTCGGAATGAAGTCGGAGTTAAGATATAGCGCTACTCCGCAAAGTATTACGACAACAGCAACCAGTATTGTACCTTTGGGATTTTTGGTTAATAATATTTTTAGATTCTCAATCATTTTTTGCCTCCGGCAACCGGCTCAAGAGTTACCCTGATGGTAACCGGCCCCATTCTGCGTCTCATTTTTCTAAGGTTTTTTACAACGAAATAGTTTGAGTTGTTGAGTATGGATGCCAAGTTTGAATTGTCTTCCCCGGCCATGATTGTCATGGTTATACTACTGCCATTGCAGTTCATGTTGGTAACCCACATGTCGGTCGGTATCAATTGGGATAAATGGGACAGTGTATAGAGAATGTCAGCCTTGTCTTCAAGTGAACCATTGATCTGTCTTACGACCTTTGCCAGTTCACGTTTGTTTAACGTCTTATTTTTGATGCTTTCAAGCAGTTTGGTTGCACGTGCATTTTCGGCTTTAATCTGGTTTATACGATGCATGTCGCCGGACCAGGCTCTGACCCCTGCGGTCACCAGGGCGACTGCCAGAAGTATACTTAGTAACAGGGCGCAACGCTTTAAAATACGGTAACGCTGAGGTATTACCATTCCGGGCAGATTGCATAAGGTTTTCTGGTCAGCCCGAAATTCAGGGGTGAATGAGTAAGCTGCGAGGACTGTTGCGGTCCGGTATTCCGGCTCAGATAATTTAGGCTCGGTCAGTTCGGCGACCGGATCATTCTCGGTCTTATTGTTGCTAGTTGTAACTTCGCGCATTTCCTGGTTTGCCGTGGGAATGAAACAGTAGTCGGGCTCTACGTCGTTCAAACAGAGGGATTGACCCGTCAGAACGGGGTCGGCTGCCATGAAGGGATGGGTGACTGTATCCAGTTTGATTCCGGATGCGGTAATATCCCCCAGTAGGTTTTCCCAGTCTTTAGCCTGAATTGACAGAACCCTTACCCGGGAATTTGTCGCGTTTTTATCCAGACGGTTGATATTGCGGAAGAATAATCTCAAATCTTCTGTAGAATATGGCAGTTGACGGGTAAATTCGTATTCCAGGGCTTTGACCAGTTCCTGACTTGGAAGCTTGGGCATAATCATTTCGACACAGGCTGAACCGGGAATTGGACCACCTAAAATTACCGCGTCGCATTTTTTCGCGTTCATCGTATGGTAAGCGCGTGATAACTTTTCAGCAAATGCGTTCTCTGCTGATGTGAATGCTGCCTTTTTCAAGATAGTTATCTTGTCGGCATCTTTCTTTTCAGCTTTCAGTGTATAAACATTAAAGTTTATATCCCATGCAATTGCAACACTTTTCCTGCCCACTGTTTAATAACTCCTGGGAATATCATTAATTAATTTTTAATCAGACGCCGTATACAACACGGTGTAAATGAACCTTTTCGGAAGAACATTAACCGGTATCCAGCCGTATATATGTCGCTGACAACTTCAAAAAGGTTTCATTTTGCTTGGTGTTTTTTATGAAAAATGTTAAAAACAAGTTTGGATCTACTGTTTTTGTGTCCTTAAATATCTGCCGATTCCAGATGTGAAATCAATAAAATTTAATGCCATCGTATCTATAATTCAAGCAAATAATTGCAATCTTAAGGTTTTGTTCACATGGATGTAACCATTATATGTGTCATTGCGTCAATTTATTTTAAGGTATGATAAAGTTGATTAAATTGATTAAATTGGATTTAAGTATTATTATCTTCATAAAAAAAGGAGTTGTTTCTATGAAATCTATTCTTATATTTTCCATGCTTCTGAGTGCAATGGTTGTGATTGCCGGACCGATTAAATCGTCCGAACTTGAGTTGTTAAAAAGTCGTCAACCGAAAACGCCCGAGTGGGCATCTTCACCGATTGCTTCACAAGATGTTGGGCATAGGTTAGTAGGGTATGCTGGGCGCAGTACGGATGGCGTAAGGGATACGATTAAAAAATTATTTTATGCTGTTGATCATTACAGCAAGTCGAAATATTATCCGTATTATCTGTTGGAGCTGTGTCGTAATCTGGTGGAAGTTGGCGAGGATCGTATGGCAATATACTGGTTGAATCGGATTGCTTTATTGAATAAGGACACCTCGTTGGACTATAATATTGGCCGCTGGTTCGGAGGACTTGCCGGGATTAAACGTCGGGCTTTGTTTATGCAGTTGCGAGTATACGCCGGAAATAATTTGCGTTTTGAAACCGCAGAATTAATTAAAAAACTTTCTCCGCTGAAAAGTTCTGCCGACAAGTTACGCGTGGCAGAGGCCTGGGCTGGGATTAGTGAGAAGAAGAACGCGTTGAGGGTTCTTGGCAGTATTGAATTAGGGACCGGCAGAAATGATAAATTGATTGCCATGCATTCTGCGATTCTTGCCGCGGGTCTTGAAGATATGAAACTGGCGGCAAAGATTCTTAAGCCGATTGTGAATGATAAATCAGTCAGGGAGAGCCGTAACCCCAATGTGAAAGCTGTTTCCAGCCAGGCTGGAGATCTTCTGAAAAATGGCCCGGGCGTTATACCTTTTGCTGCCGGAAAATTTAAAGATGGCGATTATTACGGTATTTCACGGGGATATGTTGGTCCGCTGAAGGTTAAAGTAACAGTGAGGAACGGGACGCCAGCTGAAATCAAAGTGGTTTCAACGGATGAGAACAGGCCGCGCAATGCGTTGACTGCGATTCCAAGACGGATCGTTAGAAATAATTCAATTGCGGTTGATGCGGTTACCGGTGCGACCGTGACAACTGATGCCGTTTGTGTGGCGGTTGTTAATGCACTGAAGCAGGCCCTGAAAAAGTAAAGGGGAATTTTTTAGAGATTTTCGAAAGAAATTCCCTGTAAATTCTTATGGAAAGATTTCTCTTTACTCTTATATGATGTATTGTATATATATAAGAACTATTAGCAATGCGGGGTTATATCATGATGCAGGCCGACAAAATCGAATCTCTCAGAAAACGTGCTTCCAATGCTCTGGCAAGTTTGAATGTGCTTTTTGAAGTGCCGAAAGATGGCGATAACCGGATTATTGATATTGACCGTATTGATTTTATTTCCCTGTTAAGAAATATTTTCAAGTCCATGCATCGTGATCTGGAGGCCGTCTACGGCAGTGGCTCTGTCGCTGACAGATTTTATGAAGTTGTCGATAGTGAATCGGATTCTGTTGATTACATCAATCAGATGGCCGAATTTTGCCTGAATACTTCATTTGAAAGTCATCTTGAAGCGGCGATAATGGATATTTCCGCTATGGAAGATGATTTTTTCGGCGGTTTGAACTCCACTGATAAACAGTTGAAGACTCTGTTGCGCTTTAAGTTGAGTCATGCCGACCGTCTTTGCCTGGTATGTTCCTCGCTGATTCCGGATTTTCTTAATCAACTGGAGATGAATGCAGGAGGAGAAGACGGAATTCCAAGGGTTAATCCATGCTGTTATGATCTTACCTGCAATATTAAGACCTTTAAAATTGGTGATGGAAAGGTTTCTGATAAGAAGATTGAAGCTTTGAGAGAAATCGCTCATTCGGCTGATCCATTCAGGCTGGGGAGGACTTTCAGGTTTATCGATGGCGAGTTTTGCCAGGTTGACCTTAATTCAATTCGTTCCGTGGATAAATTTTATGGATATTTCAATGTTAAGGAGCTTTTTGAAAAACATTTTTCCGCATTTTCCAAAGGTCAAAGTAATATTCCATTGCTGATTACAAGTTTGCCGGGGCTGGGAAAGACTCATTTTTCGATAGCCTATACACTGGCTTATCCGGAAATGACTCTTATTCTACCGGAACCGGAGGATTTGGAGCGCAATCTGGTTACTCTTATACGGCGGCTCGAAAAACGTCGTAACCATAAATTTGTCATATTTTTTGACGATATAGATACCAGGAAAATTGACTGGTACTACTTCCGTACAAATGTTGGAGGTAGTTTTATGCTGCCGGATAACATTATAATCGTAATCGCATCGAACTACGATTTTCCTGCAAACATCAGCAGTCGGGGACGTGAAGTTACGTTCCCCATGTTTGATGAGGAAGCGTGCAGCGGTATGGTCTATGATTATCTGAAAACGCTAAAGATGCGGAAACCGTCTCGCGATCTGATTTCTGTCATGGTGGCGGATTATCAGGAAGAATTTGGACAGAAGGTTTATGCTGAACTCAGCCCGAGATCGCTTGTGCGGTATCTTGATACTTATGACTGTAGTCAGGATAAGCGGCGTAAAATGCTTGAACTTTCCCGGGAAAGTGTTATCCCGCGTCCGGATCCTCAGTTGTTTTATGAATTTAATATCAGGCTTATACGTCAGCTTTACGGAGAACAGGGGATTGAGGAGCTTCGCAACCGCGCCCTGAGAACCGGCAGGATTGAGGATTGAAGCGGTATGCTCAGGTTTTGGCCTGAATGTGAATGAAATGGAGTTTTATGATAGTTTTTGATGATGAATATTTTATGCGCATGGCGTTGCGGCAGGCTGAGACTGCCGCTGCTCATGGTGAAATCCCGGTAGGAGCCGTAGCGGTTCGTGACGGCGAGATTATTGCCCGGGCATGGAATCAGGTTGAAATGCTCAAGGATGCTACTGCTCATGCCGAAATTCTGGTGTTGACTCAGGCGTCTGCCGCGTTGGGTGACTGGCGTTTAGAGGACATTGATATCTATGTTACCAAGGAGCCCTGTGCTATGTGTGCCGGGGCCATGGTAAATGCCAGGGTTAGGCGGGTTGTTTTTGGTATGGCTGATCCTCGTTCGGGTGCAGCGGGGTCGGCCCTTGATGTTACTGGTTTTACCGGGATGCTGCATCAGGTCCAGGTGACAGGAGGAGTGCTCGAATGGGAATGTAAAGCTTTGATGCAGGAGTTTTTCAGGCGGGTAAGAGAGGAAAAGAGTCGAAAGAAGATTTCGGACAGGCTTTCTATGGAAGGGAAAGATTGATGAGGCGAATTGGATTTGTTATTTTACTGCTGGCTTTTTCGTTTGTTGTGGTGGGAGAAAAACCTGCGACTGGGAAGATCAAGATCAAAATCAAGGATAAAGCGGAGCATGCGGATTCCGGCTACGGCGAATTGGCGGTATTTATGTTTGTTGTTCAGCTTTTACGACAGAATTATGTCAATGAAAAGCGGGTTACCTATAAGCACCTTTTTCAGGGAGCTTTGAAGGGGATGCTCGGGTCTCTTGACCGCTTTAGTTCCTATCAGTCGCCGGATGAATTTAAACAGTTGGTTAATCTAAACAAGGGGTCGTTTGTTGGGATTGGCGTAGTACTCTCTTATCGTAATAACAAGTTGGTTGTTCAGAGGGTTGAATATAACAGTCCGGCCTTTCTTCGCGGTATCAGGGCAGGGGATATTATTCTTGCTGTTGATGGACATCCGGTTAAGCCTAAGACGTTGCGCCGCAGTTTAGATCGTATTAAAGGTAAGAAAGGTACCAAAGTTAGAGTTAAGTATTTTCGCCCGTCCAGCCGAAGTGGTAAGGAAGTGGAGATCACCCGTGAAGTAGTTGAGATGCAGCCGATCCCCGATAATGGCGTACGTTATGTGGCTGACGGCATTGGGTATATCAGGGTTAATCAGTTTTCCGGCAATGTTATCCCGGAATTGAGAACCGCGATGGACCGTCTTGGCAGGGATAAACTGGAATCGCTTATTATCGATTTGCGTGGAAATCCTGGCGGATTGCTTCATGCGGCGGTTAGTTTTTGTAGTTGTTTTCTGGAGAGCGGCAGGCTGGTTGTCAAAGTTGAAGGCAGAAAGTCGTCGGAAAATGCTACATACAAGGCTGGCGGATGGGATGAGCCAATGGTGAATATTCCGCTGGTTGTACTCATAGACCATGGTAGTGCCAGTGCTTCGGAGATTGTGGCAGGATGTTTGCGTGACTATAAACGTGCCATTCTAATAGGGAATCGCAGCTATGGTAAGGGGTCGGTTCAAAAGATTCAGCGGCTGAACGACGGCAGCGGCATAAAATATACCGTAGCTTTATATTATACGCCTTCGCACCGGGTGATCCATGAAAAAGGGATTGATCCTGATGTTGAGGTTGATCCCGGAGTTCCCGTCGGGCGTCTCCGGGCGCAGATCATGCGTTATCCGGGCATTATTACGCCGGATGACAATACGGCCGTGACGGATTTACAGCTTCAGCGTGCGGTAGAAATTTTAAAAAGTATAAACCTGCTTGAAAGTGCCGGAAAATGACAAGTGAACATGCTATGTTTCAGGAACACAGTCGTGACTATTGGGATGCCACGGCTGGAGAATATCAGGAAGAGACCCAGATATCGGTAACCGATTTTCACTATGGACCTTTGGTCTATGGGGATTCAAAATACCAGTTGTTGCCGGAAAATCTCGAGGGTTTGCGCTGCTATGAATTTGGTTGCGGTGCGGCGCAGAACAGTATCTATCTGGCTTCGCGGGGCGCTGAATGTTATGCTTCCGATATTTCCGATGAACAGATTGATGAGGCAAAAAGGCTGGTCAAACGTTTTGGTTTGAATGTTGAACTTTTTCAGCAGGCAATGGAAACACCGTTAGCCGAAAAATATGGTAAATTTGACCTGGTTCATTCCAGTTATGTATTGGCATTTTCGTCGCGTCCGCATCGGGCGATTCTTAATGCCGGATTAGCCCTGAAGCCGGGCGGCACCTTTATTTTTTCCACCGGACACCCTGCCTTTGCCGGTGAATGGATGGAGATTGATGACGAGAGCGGCACATTCATACGTAATTATTTTAATCCGGAACCGGATATTCGTTATGATGATAAAGGCAGCGAGGCGATTCGGTCGAATTTCTTTACATTCGACAAGCTGACGAATTGGATATCCCATGCGGGAATGGTGGTTGAGCGTATTCTTGAACCCGCGCCGGTCAAGATCAGACGCAGTATGACGGTTCAGGACATTATCCGACAGGTCCCGTATTTCAGTACGGCGTGGTGGGAGCACTATGAACGTCTGGCGCATTGTCCGGTAGTAACAATCTTCAAATGCCGCAAAATAAAACCTGCATCAAAGCGAAAACAAGCGTCAGCATAGTATTTCACCGCGAAAGCGAAGCGTTGAGCGGGATGAAGGTGCAGGGCTTTGGTCCTGCTGCCGTAAAATAAAACCTGCATCAAAGCGAAAACAGGCGTCGGCATAGTATTTTACCGCGAAAGCGAAGCGTTGAGCGGGATGAAGGTGCAGGGCTTTGGTCCTGCTGCCGTAAAATAAAATCTGCATCAAAGCGAAAACAAGCGTCAGCATAGTATTTCACCGCGAAAGCGGCGGAGAGCCTCCGCGGGCGAGTAAATATTTAATTGCGGGCAGGAATGTTTTTTTTCTTGTGGTAGCTTGCGTTGTCCTCAACGCAAAAAGCAAGTCGTAAAGATATTATATAAATTTATGGCATACGTTTAGAAAGCGGCGCAGAGCCTCAGCCGATGCGTAGTTTTTGATAGTGGTTGCGAGCTCCGAGCGCAAAAAGCACGTCTGCCACAAACGCCGTAGACACGACTTCTAAAAAACATCTATCACAAGTTATTATTGACTTTCGAGGATATCCACAAATTTACACGATAACAGCAAAATTGCTATTTGCGTTGAGGACAACGCAAGCTACTCGAAAAATTCTTCGTGTCCCTTTGTGTCCTTCGTGGTGAAAAAAGAAAGAGGCAGAGACTTGTGCGAAATACAATTTGTCGGGTAGGGACGGTTCTCCGCAACCGTCAGCTATTTTGTATTTGTGTACAAAATCCTGGAAGACGGCGCGCTACGGAGAGCGCTCCCTACCAGAAAATAACTTGTAAAAAAAATCTTCGTGGTCCTTCGTGTTCTTCGTGGTGAAAATAAAAGAGGCAGAGACTAGTGCGAAATACAGTTTGTCGGGTAGGGACGGTTCTCCGCAACCGTCAGCTATTTTGTGCCTGTGTACAAAATACGGCGCGCTACGGAGAGCGCTCCCTATCAAAATTTGATCATTTTACAAAACTCTGTGGTGGAATGTACGGACTTTTTCGTATTATTCTGTAAGATTGAGATTGTAATTATGTGTATATACAATTATAGTACAGCAGATACAAAGGGCTGAACTTTGCCCTTGGGGTTTGACTTATATTGCGACACAACCGGGAGTTGTTTTGAAATGGTTTTAAGAGAGAGACGGAATATACGCCATTTTACGCTTGTGGAAATCCTTGTAGTCATGGCGATCCTTGCCGTGCTGATGGGATTGGGAATCGGTGGATACAGCCTAGCAATGGACAGTGCCAAACGTGCCAAGACTGAAACTCTTATCAAAAAACTTGAAACTGCCCTTGAAGCCGTCAAAGCCAAACACGGCTATTACTTCCAAAGTTCCGGTGCGGACCCCATCACTACTAATGGAATGCCGTTTTATCATTTTGCTGTTCCTGTTGATCCCGACAATCCCGATACTAATGTTTTTCCTGATACGGATGCTCTTGATACCTTTGTCAAAACGATTGACTTTGAATCATTTAAAAACGCGAATACAAAGACTGTTAGTGTTGGTGGAACTGATTATTTAGTTGTTGTAGACGCCTGGGAGAACCCGATTTATTACAGTTGTCCCGGCTCAAAAAACACTGGAACGTTTGATATTGTATCTGCTGGATCTGATTTAAAAACAGCAAATGATGATACAACACCAGTACAAGATGATGAATTATTGTGGAATAGCAGTACTGGAAAATTGAATACGGATGCACATCCTGAAAATTCCAATCCGAAACAAAGTAACGATATAGCGAATTTCTAGTGGTTTTTTTAAGTAGCTTGCGGTCACCGAACGCAAAAAGCAAGTCGTGATGATATCGCGTAGCGTTAATAAATGTATTGAAAGCGGTCCGAACCACGGGCACAATAAATTAAAAATTAATTACGAAGAACTAAGATGCAAAAATAAAGAAAGAAGAATTTTCTTCGTGTTCTTCGTGTTCTTCGTGGTTGTATAAGGTGTCCTGCTTGCTAAACAGGTGTTTTTGTGCTATAATTATAGTAGACAATAATATATATTTTCAGTCGTTTGAGGCTGTATTAAGAGAAAGGGGATTTTAAAAGAAATGAGAAAACAACAATTTTCACTTATCGAACTTCTGGTAGTGATTGCTATAATCGCCATCCTCATGGGACTTCTTATTCCTATGGTCAGCAGTATGAAGCAGAAAGCTAAAATGACCAAAGCTCTTTCCGAAATCAATGCGATAAAAAACGCAATCAAACAATATGAAGCTACTTATGGCCTTCTCCCTGTTTATGGTACTACAGCTCAAACTGAATGGAGTGATGATGATGATCATTACAATCTTTTGATGGAATGGTTAACTCAGTCCGAGTGTACTGGTGATTCTACTCCTTCTATTGATACTAATGGTAATCTTAGGAAAATGAAATTTCTTGATCCTCTTCCGACTGGTGGTTCATGGAAGGATCCTTGGGGAGAAAACTACATTATTTATGTAGACCATGATTATGATGGGCAGGTTACTATTGGAAGTGGAGCTGATGCTACTGATTATAATGGAAGTATTTTTATTTACAGTAAAGGTCCCAATAAAACTGATGAATATGGGAAAAATAATACGAATGGCGGCGGTTCTAAGGCTGACGATATAAATACTTGGGATAAATAAATCTTAATATGCATAAGCGGTTTATAAAACATAGTTACACGCTCGTGGAACTCCTTGTGGTTCTGGCTATTGTCGGGGTTTTACTTGGAATTGGTATGCCTGCTTTTCAGAAAATTGCTGTAGGAAACAAGGTTGATACTACAGCAAGAAATCTTGGTGGAGTCCTCAGTTTGGCCAGATCACAGGCTATTGTGAAAAATTGTTATATGGCTGTACTTATTCCAGATGAGAAATATCCCGATAGTAATTTTCAGAATACTTCTTATGCTTGCAAAAAATTTCGTATTTGTAAGGTTGAATACGATTCTTCTTCATCTACTACTCCCTATAAATTTAAGTCATGGTATAAAGGGGCCGGTTGGAAAGAAGCTGAAGTTGGGACTGCTGTTTATATTGCTGATCCCCAGAATTCTTCAAGCTCAGATTGTGTGAAAACTGTTGAAATTGATTCTACAAACTATACTGCTGTTAATGCGATTATATTTAAACCATATGGTGGCGTTGCACTTAATGATTTTGAAATCAAGGTGGTTCAAGGAGAGTATTCATCTGGAGCCTCGGCTAATTCAGATGCGGATAATCATAAAATTGTTCTTACCAATACGGATAATTCTAAGACGATAAAAGTTAATATGTTTACAGGTAAAATTAGTTATGAATAAAGCGAAACGGAAAATCAGACATTATTTTAATATGGTTGAAGTTGCTTTAGCATTAGCTGTTGTCGGCATTGGTATTGCTGGTATTATGTCGCTTTTTCCTGTCGCTTTAAATGCCAACCGTCAGGCCATTGGCGATAACTATTCTCCTGATGTTGCAAATTTGTTTTTGTCATATGTTGAAGTTTTGTGTAATCAAAATGATGACTGGTCTGTTACTGGTTCTTTTGCAAATAGTCTTCCTACTACTAAACCGAGTGAGTCAATAACAGAGTCGTTTAATTCTTCTCCTATTAGTAGCACTTGGAGTAATATTTTTAGTTCAGGCACCTCTGGTTTATATAATGTATCAATGACAACTGATGGAATTACTGATTTTAATGCAGTAATTCGAATGTGGCGGACGCAAATTACTGGATTATACGTTAATTCATCAAATCCTAGTGTTAATGTCCCTTATAAATATGGAATGGGAATCCATATTGAAATAACTTGGCCCAAAGAAAAACCATATGATCAGCGTTATAAACGAGACTATTATTTAGAGTTTTTTAACCCGAATATATAAGAAATATGAGAAATAGAAAAAAATATAATTTTACTCTTGTGGAGCTTCTTGTTGCCATGGGAGTGTTTACTCTGTTGATGCTTTCGTTGATGCAGTTCTTTAATGGAGCTCAAAAATTATGGACCAATGCTCAGAAAAGAACTGGAACGTTTGCAGATGCCCGTGCAGCAATGAATTTAATGTCAACTCAAATTCAGGCCGCATATTATGAAGGAGATGGAGAAAATCCGATTACTCCTTTCTACGGTGCTCATGTTAATGATGATTATGATAAAATTGCTTTTGTTGCTGATTCTCCTTTTGTATTAAATTCAGATAGTACTTCGCGTTTATATGAAATAGGTTTTCAGGTTGATACCAGTACTACAGAAGATGGCCCTTATAATACATTAAAAATATATTTTATTGGCGACAAGTATTCGGCTGATTATGCTTCTGGAAATGTTGCTTGGGATTTTTATGGTGGAGATGAAACGGATCGCGTAAGTACTGTTTTTAATATTCCATCATCTTATACTGCTACTAATGTTAAAGCTGTAATTCCATATGTTGTTGGTTTGAAATTTATATGTTTGAAACGAGATAATTCACTTATGGTTAATGGTTCGAATCAATTAAATGCTTCTGTTTTTCCTCATGCTGTAATGATCAAAATGTCAGTGTTGGATAAAAGAACATATTTATTATGGCGGCAAAAGTTGGTTGCTTCCGGTGTCGCTGCAACTGCTTGTGTTACAAATCCTAGTTCGGCAGGAAGTTCTGATGATCAAGATTTTTTGAAAGAGAATATGCGAACGTTCACTACCATGATATATTTAGGTGAAAGAGGGCAGGAATAGTATTATGAAAAAGTTTTTTTACAAATTAAAAAAGGATGAGAAAGGTATAGCTTTGCTTTTTACTCTCGGCATCCTTGCTCTGTTACTGGTTATGGCATTGGCTTTTGCTACTAATTCAATTGTTGAACAGAAAGTTGCTTCTGCAACAAATACAAGGTCACAGACTAGGCTTTTGGCACGGACTGCTGTAAACAGAGCTTTGTGTGGAATGACAAATGCCGCCAGAAGTTTCCTCTCGTTCGATGATTTAAAAAGTCATGATTCAGACTCAACTCATCAAGCCGCTGATTGGCAGGATTTTTTGGGTAATATTGAAACTAAATTAGATGGTGCGACAATATATGATTTTAGTGGTACATACTATTCCTCTTCAGAGTTTGGAAATTCAGATGCTCTTCATTGGCAGTATGTGAAAAATTCCGATAGTGAAATTATTGGGCGTTACGCATATGTCATTATTCCTTCCAATGGAGCCTTGGATCCTTCAGCTGCGGTTGATTCAGGAGCAAATTCTATACCTTATTCAGAAACAAGTAGCAATCAGCTTCGTCCCGGAGTGGAAGTTAATGAGATATATATTGATGGGTTGAATGATGTATCTGCAACTGATTTAACATCAACACAAATAGATGCATTAAGTGCTGATAATGCGACGCCAACTAGTGGTGGCTTGCTCATGGAAAGCGTTGGCTTGATTTTGAATCAATTTTTAAAGCGTTTGATAGTGCGTCTGCATCAGCTACGGACTCAGCTCAAGAATTTTGCCGGAATAATTTTGTTCTTAAAAATCAGCCTGATCCGGAAGCATACTGGATCGATACAGACGGAGACAGTAATAAAGATGATGATGAGTTGTATCATCGCTTTAATCTTACTCGTACGGATTGGGATACTTTAACGGTTGACCAGTTACTTTGTGAAACAGGTTATGAACCGCAGTTATTCAGTGTAACTGATTCGACTGCTATTGATAAAGCAGGAATACCTTTTCTTCGGCAAATTTGTGAGAGTGCGGGAACTTTTACTGCATCTACTTCGCCTGCTATGGATGCCATTGAGGTTCGTCGACGTCAGATTGCAGCGAAC
>CAXXSX010000004.1:0-46528 GCA_963677165.2 Victivallales bacterium
TTTTTTAATTGCATTTACTACCTACATCACATTATACTTATATACCACCTGAAGGAAGTATACTACAACCTACATGAAAAGTCCATCCCTCAAAATCATACAATTCCCAACGCTCGGGAAAGAATATTAAGCATATCGTTCTTTCCATATGGTTTTGTTACCAGAAATTCCCTGGAGAGTTCGTTCAAAGAGTCTTCATTATATCCCGAACAGAAAACAACCGGAATATTAGGACGTTTTTCACGAATTTTAGCCGCCACTTCTTTTCCGCTACGCTTGGGAAGAATCGCGTCAATCAACGCCAGATCAAAACCTTCCGGATTGGAATCAAAGAACTTCAACGCTTCAACCCCGTCTCTTGCAGCTGTAACTTTATATCCGGCTTCACGCAGAATATCTGTACCATAGAGCCTCACCAGCTCCTCATCCTCAACCAGCAGAACACTGCGACCATCTCCCGGAAGTCTCACCATTTCTCCGATTATTACTTCGGGCTCTTCGGTATCAATAGGCTCAGAAGCCGTCTTTAATGGGAAATATATCTTAAATGCGGTTCCCTTGTCCTTCTTACTTTCGACTTCAATGATACCGTGATGGCGCTTGACAATTGCATATACGGTTGATAATCCCAGCCCGGTTCCCTTATTAACTTCTTTCGTCGTAAAGAACGGTTCAAAGATTTTTTCTGAAACTTCGCGATTCATACCCACACCAGTATCAGTCACAGTACAACATATATACCTGCCTTTCGCCAGCTTGGCGTCAGCCTTGATATACCGGGGATCCAAATTAACACATTGCGTAGTTATTGAAAGAGTGCCGCCTTCCGGCATGGCATCCCTGGCATTAACACAGAGATTCATCAAAACCTGTTCGATCTGCCCAATATCAGCCACAATATCAGTCTTTTCGTCTATCAGGTCAATATCCAAATGAACATGTTCGCCAAGGATCCGTCCAATCATTTTTCTAAAGTTTTCAATCGCCTCATTCAAGCATACTGTCTCATACTGGGCTTCTGATTTCGAACGACTGAAAGACAGCAACTGATTAACCAAACGCTTTCCTTTGTTTCCTGCATCCATCACATTGCTCCAAAGCTCCCGGGTTTGTTGGTCCGTAATAGCCAACCCAACAAGTTCCCCATATCCGAGTATGATTTGAAGCAGATTGTTGAAATCATGCGCAACTCCACCGGCAAGCTTGCCGACAGCATCCATTTTCTGGGCTTGAAACAACTGTCTCTCAAGTTTTCGCAGTTCAGTAATATCTCTGACCGTATTGATCGAACCAACAATCTCGCCGGAACTCCCTCTTACCGGTTCAGCAGAAATAAGCAGAGAACTGCCGTTATGGCAATCCATCTCACGTTCACAGCTTTCACCAGTACGCATAACCTCGGTAACAGGACATTGTTCACAATTCTCACGATGATTACAACCGACCTCATAACACGGACGGCCAAACATATCATCAACCGAAAGCTCTTCGCGGCCGAACGGAGACTTGTTTGCCCAGACAATATTCATATTATTGTCAATAAATGAAATAAAATCGGAAGTATTTTCCAGAATAGTTTTTCTTTCCATCTGCGCCTTGCGTGCAATCTCATCGGCTTCAACGCGTTCGGTAACGTCTTTGAAGAACATCAGGAAATACTTGTTTTTCTTCAGCTCAATCACAGCTCCGGCAACATCGGCAAAAAATGTCGAACCGTCTTTACGCTGAAGTTCGAATTCGTAGCCCATATTCCCGGAGATAATCTGATCATCGAATATATCAAAAAATTCTCCTTGTTTCGCCGCCGGCACAATATCGTCAATTTTGAGGTTGAGCATTTCATACTCACTATATCCCATCATATCCATAATACGCGGATTGGCACGGACAAAATAACGCTCCCTGATATCAATCAATCCAATACCTTCGGCAGAGTATTCCCAAAAAGCCCGATACCAGGTCGTTGACTCTTCCAGCTTCTCCTCGGTAATCTTATTTCTGGTAACATCCTCAGCCATAATCAATATCTTAGGATCACCGGAATTGTCATCATAAATCGGAATAAAAACAGCCTTCACATAAACCAGTTCGCCATCTTTGCTGAAATATTCCATTTCGTAGCGCCGGGATTTTTCAGAGCCATCAACCAGTTTTTCCAGGTAGGAAAGGATCTGCATGTTAATCGGATCCTTAATTAATTCAGTAAAATTCTTCTTTCTAAGCTTTTCCGGAGAATAACCAAGCTTGCTCCAGCTGCGATTGAAGAAAAATGGATTTCCATGTTTATCACACAGAGTAATAAATAACGGCAGACTGTCAAGGATACTCCGCAGCCGTTTCTCACTGTTAAACAGACTTGACGACCACTCCAGCAGCTTAACCGACATTTCATTCACATTGGTAGCAATGCGGGCAAACTCATCATCACCATCAACATCAATTTTTCCGGAAAAATCCCCCTGAGATAAGGCTTCAAGTCCATTATTAATACTTAAAATCTTCGAAATAAAAATGCGGTTAAAAAATGGCGAGAAAGTAATAACCACTCCAATCGAAACAACTACAATAACCAGAATAACCTTGAACAAAAGGTAAACCAGTTTGCTCTCCGACTGAGTCATATCAAATCCGGCTGCCAGAAATTCCGGATAGTCCGTTCCATTCCCGTGCCTGACCATTCCAGAATAGATTAACTTATATACTGTAATCTTCCAGCCGTCCCGTTCCACAGCTTCGCCAAATAACTTCATATTTCTTATTGTATCATCAGGAATTGTGACACTTCTACCGGAATGCGTCAGCGACTCGGCAATCCCCCCATCAATTGTTATGACATCAATATTGCGCAAACCAGAATAACGCCAGTCTTTCACTTTTACCGGATTAAGAAAAACCATTTCATAAAATTCACGACCATACCTGGCAGAAATCATTTTTTCAACATCATATGATGTTATAATAAAATATTTACTTTGCGAAGGACTGTAGCAGAATTTTTTAAACAACCGACTGGTTCCCCTGATTGGAACCATCTTCAAAGCAAAAACCTGGCCTTGGCCCAACCCGCGTTTCAATGTATCATCAGGAATATCACAATCGTACTCCGATATCGCTTTGGAATCAGAACAAACAAGCTTTCCTTCATTGTCCACAATACATACTGAAGCCAAATTATATTTTTCACATAGCTGATCAAGTAATTTTCGAACACCGGAAAAATCTTTGCCTACAGAAAGGGCTATTTTACGAATGTCTTTATCAGCACAACTGATAATATTCTGAAGAAGTGAACGACGCAAGACCCTGTTTTTTGTCAATTCGTCTTTAATCTGGTCAGATACTCCGATAATTCTTTTCTGAATATCGCGTTCAAAAACCTTTTTTGATTCATACCAGATTCCCAAGGCGATTAATACTGCAGTGACAACGATAACAAGGATAATGCTGAGCAGAAATTTGGTTCTCATGATGTACCCCCTATTACTTCCATATCACTAATACACCGCTTTACTACGGTATGCAAAGAAATATAAGCATGCTATATTGAAATCGTCCAGTTTTGTTATATTATTTATAGCAAAATGCAAAAAAATGTTGAACAATTTATATATAAGCCGCAAATCGTGCAAAAGAAAATCAAATTTAATACACCGGTCCAACAGGAAAAAACGGCAAATTACGAATATGATACTGTAATTTCCGGAATTGGCTCGTGCTTTGCCGATAATTTGCTGAATTCCCTCTATGATTCAGGTTTTTCCGGTATGAATAATCCCACCGGCATTGTTTATAATTCCGCCTCAATAAAAACCGCAATTGAATATTCATGCAATCAAAAGCAATGGACCGATAAAAATTTCTTTAAGCATAATAGCCTCTGGCACAGCTGGGATCATCACGGCAGTTTTTCTTCTCCTGATTTAAACAAAGCGGTTATTCATGCAAACGAAGTAATGGAAGCTTTTACCAATACGCTGAAAAAGTGCGGCTTGTTTGTCATGACTCCTTCATCTTCGGTTGTTTATGCGTTAAAAGACTCCGGCAGAATTACCGCCAACTGCCATAAAGTGCCGCAAACGAAATTTGAGCGTAAACTGCTGTCCGTCAATGATAATTACGCATATCTTACGCAATGTGTAAATTTAATAAACAAATTTAATCCATCTTGTAAAATCATATTTACGCTGTCTCCGGTCCGACATTATCCCGGCGATCCCGTGCTCAACGCGCGAAGTAAGGCAGTTCTATTATCTGCAATTCATCAATGCATTGATAAACATCAAGACTGCTGTAGCTACTTTCCCGCGTATGAGATTCTAAATGATGAACTTAGAGACTACAGGTTTTACGCCGAAGATATGGTTCATCCGTCTGAGTTGACCAGAAAAATTATTCGTTCACGCTTTCTTGATGCCTTTTTTTCTCCTACTGCAATTGAACAAATTATTGCATCGGAAAAACAGCAGAAAGCTGCTGGACACCGTCCCCTGCATCAGTAACTCGCCTCAAATTCCTTGCATCATGATGGATGACACCTTATAATAAATTATTCACCCTTAGATGCAAAAATAACCGGAGAAAACAATGAACCTCAAATCATTCACAGCAGTATTACTGGCATCCGCCGCAATAACTTTAGCCGCAGAACCAACCCAGTGCAGCAGCCTCGACAAGGCAGCCGGCTGGGAAGCCAATAAGAAATGTACATTCAGCGATGGAACCATTACCAGCAATTCCAGCGGACTTCTTTTTGTCGCGGGAAAACCTTCTTTCCAACAGGTTACCATTAAAGCAAAAGTAACTGTTGAGAAAGCAACCAGCCACAATTGGAAAACCGCCGGACTGGTAATCTACCAAAACAAAAAACTTTTCTGGAAATTCTCCCTGGTTGAACGCCCTGACAAAGCAAAAAAGACCCACTTCCTGGAGTTAAAACGCATGAAAGGCGGAAAATGGGGAAATACAAAAGGCCTGAAAAGAATAACCTGGAAAGGATTTAAATGGGAAACCGGCAAAACCTATGTCATGGAAATGAAAATAACTACTGACAGCATAATCGGAACAATTACCGATGAAACGGGAAAAGAACGAGGTAAAATTGGATTCAAATATGGAACCGATAAACCGGAAGGCGGAATCCCGGCAATACAGTCCGGCGGATTCGTCACAAAATTTGCTGACGTATCCATCGAAGGCGAAAAATAGACCGCTTATACTTAAGAAAAAAACCGCTTGAAAAGAAAACTTTTCAGGCGGTTTTATTTTGGTTAATAATTTACAGTTATAGTCCTTTCACTGCCGCCAACGCGGCATCATAATCCGGTTCCTCTGTAATTTCAGGAACCAGTTGACAATATACCACTTTTCCAGCGCTATCTACCACCAGAACTGACCTGGCAAACAAACCGGCCAGCGGCCCATCTGCTTGTCTTACTCCGTAATCTTTGCCAAAATCACAATTGCGCAGTTCAGACAGCATCGTTACATTTTCAATGCCCTCAGCTCCACAAAACCGCCCCTGGGCAAATGGCAGATCACGGGAGATACACAGAACCTCGGTATTGTCGAGTCCCGCAGCCTCCTGATTGAAGCGCCTGACCGAAGCGGCACAGACACCGGTATCAACGCTGGGAAAGATGTTCAAAACGAGTTTCTTGCCGGCAAAGTCCTTCAAACTTGCATCGGAAAGATCACCTTTAGTCAATAAAAAATCCGGAGCAGACGCACCAGCTTCGGGCAGTGCTCCAACGGTGTTTACTTCATTTCCCTGAAATTTTGTAGTTGCCATGATTCCATTTCCTTATATATACTTGGTTCTATCCTTTTTGTTACTCCCACCCCTTAAGTAAAGATTATAAGTCGGGGAAATCATATGTCAATAGATAAAAATCATTTTTTAGTAATTATTATTAATTTTACTAAGAATCACAGTCTATCTGTTTATCGAGATTAGGACAGCGAGTCAGATTATCAGCATCAAGCTCACCGACTTCATTCTCATTCCCTGGCTCCGCGGAAAGACCAATAAGTTTATCCAGATAAACTTTATCAAACCCTTGAAGATATTCTCCTTCAACAATTATAAGCGGACGCTTTATCAAGATAGGATCTTTAATCATCATTTCTAATGCCTCCTCTTCTGATAAAGCAGTGTAGTTAAGCTGTCCGGATTTGATAACCGGAGCAGTAGTATTAAAACAATCTGCAATATTCTTCCCTGCAAAAAAACGCTTAAGCTCATCTTGTGTCCATGAATGGGTAAGAATACTGTATTCGGCTACTTCATGCCCTGCCAGCTTCAACCATTTTTTCTGTTTCGTATTATTAATACAACCGGGCTTCTCATAAAAGATTACTTTTGACATTTTTGTTCTCCTTTTTAACGTTTTTACGATTTTTGTAACAATGGTCAACACATCCAATTATTACATAATACAATTATAATCAACATTATACACAAAACAACGCCACAAAATATAATATTGATAACTATTATTAATCATTTACTGTGCCAGTTATTATCCACAACTAATCTTTTTTGAGTCAAAGCTTGCCTTTTAACCTAGCTGGTATTAAATTCATATTTTACTTCAATATATCCATAGAGGAGAGAGATATGTTTAAAAAATTATTTTCATTATTTACATTCACCGCTTTAACTCTTTCATTCACTCCGGGCTGCAATTCAATAAAATGTCCAAGCCAGGCAAAATATCAAAACCTTAACAAAGTTTATAAACGGCTTGGAGCCGGCGAGCGCATTAAAGTAGCCTATCTCGGCGGCTCAATTACCTGGGGAGCAACTTCCTCCGATCCGTTAAAATATTCATGGCGGGCGCTGACAACCGACTACTTGCAGAAATCCTTCCCGGTAGCACATATCAAAGCAATTGACGCCGCAATCGGCGGCAAGGGCTCTGAGCTGGCAGTATTCCGTATGGATCGTGATGTGATTCCTTATAATCCAGACCTGACATTTGTTGAGTTTGCAGTAAACGACTCAAAAAGTCCAAATGGACAGGAATCCATGGAAGGAATCATTCGCAAACTAAAAAAATCCAATAAAGACATGGCAATCGTTATCGTAGTAATCGGGGCCGGTAATAAATACACCTGCCCGAAAGAACACGATTACACCAAACTCGCAGAATATTACGGCCTCCCCTGCATTAACATCTATAAAGCGGTGAAAGCTAAAATTGATAAAGATAAGCTGGATATGTCCAAACTGCTGACCGACGGCTGCCATCCCACCGACAAAGGCTATAAACTCTATGCAGACATCGTTGCGAGAGAACTTGATCAACTGGGCAACCAACAAGGATGTCAGAAAGCTTATCCCTCTGTTCCACTTACAAAAAATCGCTTTGAAAGCGCAAAGCTACTCGAACTATCTACTCTGACAAAAAAACAACTTGGAGGTTGGAAGCCAGGTAAGGTAGATGTTACCGGTGTATGGTTTGACCATCAGCCATCCCGCTGGTTATCAAGCGTAATTGTTCCATCCGAACCCAAAGCAATACTGAACGTTCCAGTGAACTGCAGCGGAGCCGGAATCTATTTTGAAACAATCCGCAACGGCTCTCCGGTCGCGGTAAAAGTTGATGGAGAAAACCTGTTCGCGGTAAAAACCGCATTCCGGTTTGAATATCCGGGACTGGGATATCAATTCAAATTCATCGGTGACGGAATGATCTCAAAAGATCATAAAATCACCCTTCAATCCTATGACCAAGATAACACCAAGGTGGGTTATCTGCTGTACACACAGGGGACAACTAAATAATTACCTGCTTGGCAAACGGCATAGTCATAAGTTTTTCAATATGCTCGGCTAAAACGTCGTTGTCAACAAGAGGCTCCAGATAACAGCAACGGTTATTCGAAGCCGGTAGCCATTGATGCCTACCGGTTCTCGAATCATATACCAGCTTTCCTCCTGGCTCTTCAGTTAACATACCATTATGGCCTGCTGCTGCAAGCACTGTAATCTGATCCCAGCTTGGTCTAAGAAATCCTTGCTTTCCTAACCCGAAAATCCGGTATGCAGTCATGAGTGGGTTATCGGTCAGAAGACAGCCGGTACTTGAACAGCCCGTAAGAATATTATCGCCAAATTGATTAACCCATATCGGAGTAGGCCAATCATTAATAACAATTGATGCGGCGCCACGATCCATCTCCCAGTTAAATTCATCTTTTCCGAAAGGATAGCTTGCTTTAGCCATAGTAACCAGCTTGTTGACTTTTGCCGCAACCAGCTTCTCTCCTGTTACAGAACTATATCTGCATGGACCCGATTTCAGCAATGCCGCTATTACTGAAAGCATTCCAATACAACAAATCGTGACGCTTCCATCTTCGGCATTTGTCAACAAACGGCGATACAGCGAAACACCATCTTCCGGGAAAAAATTGTCTCCAGGAAGAATACCGGCTCGCCTGGCAACCCTTTCATTGTAAATTCTGCCGTTTTTTTGGACTTGCCTGTAATGTGCCATATAATCCAGCGAGGTTTTTAATGTCTGGCTTTTCAGTCCGACCGGAAGTTCAGAACGGCCACAGGCAATATTAATCGCTTTCACACAGGCCGCCGCCCATGGATTTGCTACGTCCGCAACAACCCCGAGAATGCGTACCTGACCAGAATCAGCCAATGCGTGAAGCACAGCCAAAGCCGCGGCATCATCGCAGTCGGTATCCATATCGGTATCAAGTATTATATTATGATGCATGATTTTATCGTTAATTCACTGGTATAATTATATTCTTGTAAAAATGAAAGGAAATAATATGCCTTCAGCTATTATAAAAAAGGCAACCCGGCCAGTCAGCCTTACTCTCTGACGGAGACCATCCAGAAACTGAAAGCCGGGTTCTCGTTGATCATATTTGATATTTCACTTGTCTTTTAACGCCATTTCCCGAAAAAACAAGTTATTTAGCCCCTTTGGGAAGAGTCAGCTTTTTGCGCCATTTTTTGACATAATCGCGAGCATGTTTTTCCTTACCAAAACGTTTTTCAATAACATCAAGCATCGGATCCATCTTGGATTTCCAATATTTGAGATAACGAGCAAGAGTATGATGATCCCTTTCCCAATTGTAATCCCGGTCGAAGTTAGGTTGTATATATTCCGGAAAATCCGTAATGACCAGCAATTCTGCCCAGTCCAGTCCTTTGCGCATCGGTTCCAGATAGTCTTTACGCAAAACCTTCTGAGAAAGCATAGTTCGAGACGGAGCCTTTTGTACAATTTCCTTCTCTAGTCTACGCAATTTCGAGATCAAATGGAGTGCATATGAACGATATTTCACTCTCTTCAACCGCCAGGCGCACTGGGCCCAATCCCAAGGTCCAATTCTTTCAAAACATCCCTTTAGTTCGGTAAATAGATTATCAAAGGTATTTACTTTGTCAGCTAAGTCAACTCCATAGACTCGGGAATAAATCCGTTTCCTTGCAATCCGGTAGGTGAATTTTTCAGGGTTCCACGCCCATGTACCCAACAACTGAGCAAGATATTCCGGATAGCCACGAACCCATACCATTGCACTGTCAACGTAGTGATGTGCATTCTGAAAAATGTCCAGCGAAAGACGTCCGTAACTATCGTTAAATTCAGGCACAGAAATGTAAGAACGTTCAAACCGGTACATTGGCATGGCCTCAGTACGCCCCCCCATCGGCCAGTTGAAGAAAAGGCCGGTAGGACGCTTAATTCCCAGATCTTCAACCAGCATATGCCGTTCAGCCGACGGACTTTTGGTAAAAAACCACCGAATATCAGCAGCTTCCGGGATGTTTTTAATGATATTCAGATTAAAATCGGTATAAATACACCCATAATCGGGATCCGGCGGCAGAAAGGCAATTCGATCATGAGAAATATTGTTTTTCTTTGCCAGCTTCAAAATTCTTTTTACCAGCGCAACAGCATTGCCGGCAATACCCGGATCATCAAATGAAATGTAAATTCCGTCGACCCCCAATGCAATCAGCTGTCTGAATTTGTCCAGAACTTTGTCATTATCTTTGTCCGGGACGCCACAACAAACTACGCCGTAGACAAACATACCGCGTCGACGAGCTTCCCGCAAAACCTTTTTCTCATTTTTGCCGTCGATTTTCCAGTCAACCGGATAACCGAATTGCCCCCACATTGGAGGAGAGCCATCACGTAGCTCTATACAATTCAGACGTGCATCAGCATAGGCATCCATGCCCCCGGATTTCAGGTATCGCATACAGCGATTCCAGGAAAATGAACGCCACTGAATTTTCGCGATAGAAACAACTTTTGCCGCCTGTAATTTGTACAATCCGGCTGATTGCTCCTGTAGAAGCATAGTTAAAGCATCTTGTCCGTAAATAACGCTGCGTGAATTACTGCCACCAACGCATATTACCTGCGGTTTGGTTGTGGTAGAAAATCCGATGACAAACCCATCGGTTTTCGGCGTTAGTTTTGCTGTATCAATTTTTTCTCTGTTGCAGAACTCTGCTACTGTCGAATCATTTGGAAATTCTCCCAAACGAAAAACCAGTTTGGCGTCCGATGGTATATTCGTAACAATCTTATATTTTCGCTTTACCAATCGTTTCAGCATAGTCTGCAGGCGCTCCGCTGCATATCGAACAGGTTCAGCGGCATCAGCTGCTACGACAATTACGCCTTTCTTATCAACCGGCAACACAACCTTACAATCCATTGGCTGATAAAAATCGGGTGTCGGAATAATCGGGCCTGATTCCGCCTTTAGACTTGCGGCAGACACCAGCAGCCCTGTTACCGCCAATCCCATGGTCAGGAATGACCGCATTTTCTTTTTCCCAACTTTCCATTTTTCTCGCATCATTTTAAATTAACTCCGTTTGTTTTTAATTTATCGTTCTTGTTATTTACTAAACTGCAGTCAACCGGTATTACCACATTAATAGTTAATTCTGACTTTTCTTACTGAGCGGGTCCCCACTCATTATAGTGAGTAGTAATGGTTCCTAATCTTTTTTCATAATGCCCATCGGCAAAGATCGAATTTGACCCCACTTTGCTACTGGTATAAACTCCAGCCGGATGTCGATACTTGATTCGTGTCGGTTGCCACTGGTTAATACTGCCGGAACCTTCAATAATAAAATACTTAGTACTGGGATGCCGAATCTTATTGTATTTGATCCCCACATAGCTCCAAGTATGGATCGCTACTTTAGTTCCGTAGCTAATTTCACCGTTTACGGCATAAGAAATTCCACCGGTTCCAGCAATCCACCAGTATTCCTTAGAAGAAAATGCTGGAGAGTGATCAGCCGGACAACGAAACACTGGCATGTTTTTCGCATTTGCTCCGCTGGTGTCTGTAGCAAACAAACCAGAAACTGAAACCCCATAAATTTTCGCTGTATACGTGCTTGACAAATAAGGTCCAACATTATTACTTAGGTAAGGCCAGCATCCGGCCGACCCCCCCGACGGACAATAGTCATCATAATCGTTCATGTACATGGTGCTGCCAGTGCTTATTTGCTTCATATTACTGGCGCAGGATATTGTTTTCGCCGTATCGCGAGCACGGCTTAGTGACGGCAGCAGCAAACTGGCAAGTATAGCGATAATTGCTACAACTACAAGGAGTTCTATGAGTGTGAATTTTTTTCCGTGAGAAAATGGTCCGCAGGAACTTTCCTTTCTAATAACGTTATAATGTTTCCAATTGGTCATTTTAAACCTCCTATAGTATTAATATTATTATTAAATCCTTAGCATCAGCGATGAATAACATCAGCAAACCAGTATTCAGAATTAATCCATTTACATTTTCAGTATTAACAAAAAAAAGGATTATTTTAAATTTCAATATTAATTTATTCCTTATATTCTGGTATAATTATATATAAATTAAGTTGTAATATCAAGACTTGCACTATAGCATAAAACATTATAAAAGTAGCATTTTTTTAATATAGAGAGGAAAGCAAAGCATGAAAGAAAGTACAATTCCGGCCTGGAATAAACTTATTTTTTATCACTGCGGACGCTTCAGCACCAAACGAAAAATAGAATCCCATCACCATCCGGGATGTGAGTTGGTCCTGTTCCAGGCAGGAAACTGCACAAATTATCTTTATTCAGAGGAAGAACAAACTTTTCCGGGCTCACCTGGAACAATACTGGTAATTCCACCAGGGACCAAACATTATCAGACAAATCACAAAGAAACTCGAACATCATTCATAACCTTTGAATCAGGTCTGGAAACGTTTGAATATCCTGCGAGGATTATCAATGTGGAGCATGACAGGCTGGTGGAAAGATGGTTTGACGATATTTGCTATCTGAGTGAAAATCCAACACCCGGAAATGAGGAGCTGATTAAAGGCCCTCTGTTCTCACTGCTGGTCCGCCTGATTCTATTGGAGAGATCTGACAGCTCTAAAACTACCATGCATCCCGCTTATACAAAAGCTCTGCAATTTATGAATAATCACTATGCACAGAATATTAATATTGGTGATATCGCCAGAAAATGCGGAGTTAGCAACGGGTATCTTTGCCTTCTGTTTCGACAGTATTTAGGAATAAGTCCGATTCAGCATCTAACCCGGCTAAGACTGCGTTCGGCTGTACAGCTTCTCCGCACACCATATATTTCTGTTAACGAAACAGCCGAGCGCTGCGGTTATCCAGATGCTAATTATTTCATCAGGACCTTTAAGGCTAAAATGAACTGTACTCCGGCGGAATTCCGCCGGATAGAATTGAAACGCCAGCAGGAAGGAACTGCAACAGAAAAGTTCCATTTCCCCTGGGATCCTGATTCAGATATTATTCAAAAATGATCTCGTAGATCATAGTGGCGAACTTAACCGTACTGCACTTGATGGTGATTCCATCCGCTGTCGATGTTACAGGAACTTCAGACATTCTGCGTCCGTTGAACGACAACGCCCAGGCTCTCACTTTACCGATCTTCTGATGTTTCAGAGTCACTGTGGCATCTCCACGCCTCATCAACAGGGGAAGAGAACCCCAGTTAAGCAGGATTTTTTTCTTGTCCGTCATGAACTTAATCTTATTGTTCTGCACATCAGTCAAATGGAACAACAGCAACTTCTTGCTGTTTGACAATCTATTGCCATCCATAGCGGAAGCGCCAACTACGCAAAATCCACCGTTACTGGTCATCGATAGAGATTTTCCGGTCATCTTACCCGGGCCGCTCTTCACAAACACTTCACTGCGTGGAGTAACAGCCGAGAATTCGACTTTATCTCGATTAATGAATAGTTCGCCTGTGGAACTTTTTACGGAGTTATCACGTACTTCCGGAACCGCAATGCCATCATTATAGATGTTATTATTGTTTACGGCCTGCTTACCATTGACTGCTCCGATTCCGGCATACAGTCCAAGTCGGCTGTATTTTTCCGGGAATTTTCCGCCATTCAGCGAATTCATATCTTTCACCTTTTTGAATGATTTGTCATCGAACACAAAAGGATAAACTTTCGAAGCAGTTTTCACATCACCACGCAGGAAGAAAAGGATTCCCAGTTTTTCAGAAAGCATATTCAAAGGATCGGAAACCAAATTAAATCCGTCAATTTGAGTTTTTGACGTAATACCTTTTCTACTATGAGAATACGCAAAACGGTATAGACCATCCCAATCCTGCAGGGCAGCATACGCACCCATCAGGACGCCGCCTTCCGAACGGTACTCATTCGGAAAGCAATAGTTGAATTCTGTCACCATATACGGCTTTCCAAGAATTCTTCCAGGCATGATATCACGAGGGACCTGAGCAAAACGTTTTATCGCACTGATATTTTTGTAACGATAAGGCAGCCGCCATCTCTGCTTCACAAACGAAGGATGATCCCAGTAGGCATGATTATCGACATAATCCAGCTTTTCACGCAAGAATGACAGAAGTACCGGAGTAAGAAAGTTGGCATCTGAAAGATTGGCTTTTATCTTCAGATCATCTTTAAGATAAGCCTTCATTTTTAAGTAATTTTTAATCTGTAGATCAATAAGGAATTTGGAAAGATGCTGCCAGCGCTCAGTCTCATTTGAACATACAATGTTTTTATCCTTCAAATATTGGTCAAACAGCTTCAGATATGCCTTTTTGATCTGCGGATAATTTTTCCAGACATCATAAATCGTATCTTCATTCACTACCGAAATTGCAAACAACGCAGGATCATCGCCCCAGCTCATGCCGGTGTATGGATTTTTATGAGTAAGAAAATTACGGGAAAATTCTTTCCAGTTATCAAACGCAGCCTGATTGATCGGGGCAAGCGCTTTCATCTCATAATGCGTGAGGTTACCGAAACCTTCGACTTCACCAGCTTTAAAGCGTCGACTGCAAAACAAGTCGGTTGTAATGTAGATACCTTTCATTTTAAAACAGTAAAACAGATAATCCAGCTTATCCAGCAACTCCTTATCCGGAATAGTCGAACTCTTGGCTTTTTTATCGATAAGATTATTGTCATAGTGATGGAAGCGAACGGAATTGTAACCGATCGCGGCAAACTGCTTTGCCAGCTTTTTACAGGACTCCTTATCAAGATACTGTGCAGTGAAGCACAAGTTGTTCCCATAGAAACGAACCTTCTGTCCTTTTACCTTCTCAAATTCAAAATGTCCGTTTCTGATAACCACTCTGCCGTGCTTTCCGGCGGGAGCGTCTAACATGCCGGAAAAGTCCAGAGCACTTCCAGGAACGATATCCATATTTGGGTCGGCCACTTTCTTCCAGTTATATCCCGCTACTATGTAACAGGGCGGCTGGGTATTGTTAATCGGAATATTCGCGTTAGACATCGATACCCCGGCAACCATCCAAACCGCGTTTCTAATGGGAACAAACCTGATTGTTTTAATCGCTTTGCCTTTCAATGGGAATTTAGAAAGGAATAATCCTACATACGACTGACGATTTTCTCCAGTCCATGCCAGAATTCCGTTGGAAAGCGATGCGGGCCCCCACCAGTTACCAACATCCCGTTTATTCATAACACTGATAGAACTGCTGTCCCCGTCGGTATATTTGACTTCAAGTTTCCCGATTTCGGTTTTGCCTTTGGGAGCCCAGGCAATTGAATGCAGCAAATAAATATATTTATTCATCCCGGCAGCAGGCTTTATTTCAGCAGAACCAAGGAAATAATCTCTTTTATCGCAGGTAAAGACCATGCAGCCCTTACCGTTATTGGATGCCGGATCAACGATATCAAAAGTCACTCCGCCAATATCCTGACGTCCGGATTTGAGCATCCGTAAATCATTTTCCGGACCCTGGTCAGTCCAACCACCCTTTTTATCATCGGCAACCTCGTCGCGGAATGCCATATTTGCCTGCTTCCGAATTGATACCGGTTCCGAACGAAAAACCATCTGTTCAATATTAAACGCAACCTTACTGGAAGTAATATTCCCATTTTCCGGGGAACACATAATTCTGAGTTCTAAAACTTCGGATTTAAATTTCCGGTTATCCTGCAACACTAAATTCATATTGCCTTTCAGCTGCAAACCTGGCGAACCAAGATTCAGGACCAGGTCTTTAACTCCATATTTCCGAAAAATAGTCATCTTTTCGTATTTCTGCGGCAGCTTCACTTCCGTACCATCAACTTGAATCGTTTTCCCGGCACAGACATCAGCAGGAATATCAATCGAGACACACAAAATGTTTGTAGGAACTCCGGACGCAGATTCCAGCACCGCAGAATATTCCCATTTGGCGGGACCGGCTTTTCGAACATTCTCTGTGACATCAAAAAATGAATCAGAAGCAGAAAGGTTCCATTTGGCTTTTATACTGGTATTTCCATTATCAACATTTCTCGAAGAAACCCTGAATCCGTTTCCTTTCTGGATTGAATAGCTCCATTTCTTATCGAAATGCTTCAAAGACATACTGATGTTGCCGAAATACACAATTCCTTTGTTATCAACCTTAATTCCACCGTCAGTCTGTTGCTTATTTTTGGAGGTATTCACAATTTTAGGAGTCGTAGCACCAACAGTAAACTTTAAATTCAGCCCGGTAGAAGTAATCGTTCCTTTTGAAGGAGTAGTCAGGATTCGAAGTTCAAAAGATTTCCGGCCATATTTGCGATTATCCTGAAGGAAAAGCTTCAGGTTGCTGCCTTCTATGGATAGATTTTTTTTGCCTCCGGTCAGAACCAGCTTTTTTACTTTACTACGGCTTAAAAGATATTTCTTCTCAGCTTGAGAAGGCAGCGTAAATTTTTCATTCCCCAAATATAAAGTTTTTCCGGCATATGTAGAGCATGGAAGAATCAGAGAAAGACATAGCGTATTGGTTGGATTACCAGCAGCACTATCGAGTTTCAGGAAATAATTAAAGGACGATTCGTTGAATTTTTTTACAGTTTCCGTCAAATCAAAAAACTTGCCATCACGCAAATTCCATTTCGCCTGTAACTTAAAGTTGCCATCATTCGTGGCAGGATATCCCTCTGCCGGCTTAATGCTGCTACCGTTCTGAACTGCCAGACACCACTTTTTATCATAGTGACTTAGCCGCATTGCAATATTGTCAAACTTGATCGCTCCATTACGGTCAACGCCAACTCCCGGCACAATATTTACCGCCGCAATCATCGACGATGTCCATAAAACCAGAAAACTCAACAAAATATTTTTGCTCATAATCTCTCCATAATTGGGTTTATATATTATAACAACGTATATATCAGAACGCCAAAAATTCAGACAAGCCCAGACCAAGTTCTCAGGTTATCCTACAACCTAAAATAACGCTTTAGATGGCTTATGTCAACATATAATTTCTATATTTCATTCATTTTCCTGTTCAAATCGCAACAACAAGCAAAAAACATCATCCTTACAGGTTAAAATTTAATTTTTATGATCTTAGCTATTGACATTCAAAATAGAATCATGTAAAATATGGTTATAGGATAACCTGACAACAAAGAAAACATGAAGTAAAAAGATGAGTACGATAATAGTAAAGAACAAAAGTGATCAGGTCCGTGATATACTGCTTCAGGAAATGAAACGTGGGAAATACCGTGAAGGCGGCCGCGTTGACTCCGACAATGTTTTATCCAGAACACTTGGAATCAGCAAAAATACGGTCCGTGAAGCAATCTCTACACTCGTGAATGACGGTTATCTGAAACGTATTCAAGGGAAAGGTACTTTTGTAATTTCGACTAAACCGATCGTTCAATCAACCGGTCTGAAAATCATTCGTCTTGTCTGCCGCGACACTTATAAATGCGGAGAAGCCGACTACTTTTTAAATCATATTCTTCGCGGCATTCATGCAGGCGGAACCCAATACAATTATGGTGTCTGTGTTGACCATTTCACCGATGAATCTCCTGCGGCACTACTGAATTCAGAGTCCTTTAAAAATGCACCGAAAGATGGAATTATTCTTGCCGGTTTCTCAATTGACGAGCAGGAAATAACCCCATTGCTTGAAGGTAACATCCCCGTTGTATCAATTGGGAAACCCAATAATGAATCACTGTTACCTTATGTGGACATGGACCACGTTTCAGCCGTCAAAAAGGCAGTTAAATACCTGTTCAAAAATGGGCACAGAAACATTGCCATGTTGGAAGTTGACCTGCATGCACCATCTCACCGAGAAAGGATCGAAGGCTACCTGGCTGCTCATCTTGAGGCCAAAGTCAATGTCAACCCGGAACTGATATTCAATGCCAAAACAACTGATATTGAAGGCGATATAGCCATAAAAGAATTGAGAACCCGAGGTGTTGATTTTACTGCTGTAATAACTTATGGTGATGATATGCTCTACGGCGCACTCCGGGAATTCCGCAAAGAACAAAAAAGAGTTCCCGATGATATATCTATTATTACATATTCAACTTCTTCCCTGCCTGCCCTGAGCTTTATGAGGCTTGATCCTACCAGAGTTCAGGAAGATATGTACTATCTCGGCAGCGAAGCCGTTAAACTAATCAATAAGATTGAAAAACAGGCTCCCATCCAACATAATACCATGCTTGAGCCGGATTTTATTACAGGTAATACCGTAAAAAATATTATATAACCCCCTAAATTAGTAGGAAGGAAAAATGAAACAGAAACAAAACTTCACACTCATCGAACTCCTGGTTGTAATAGCTATCATAGCTATTCTGGCAGGAATGTTGCTCCCGGCTTTGAGTCAAGCCAGAAACAAGGCAAAATCAATTAAATGCGTAGCGAATCTTAAAGAAATAGGCAGTGCGTCTCTCATGTACACTGGCGACTATGACGCATGGTTCCCCGCAGCATGTTATAATGGAACTCCAAACGACTGGAAAGTCGAAATCGCCCCCTACGCTTTACCAAGCAGAAAAATTACAGATGGCTGGGACTGGGATCTTCAGTCCGGTATATTCATATGTCCGGCATACGTGTTCCAAAAACTTGACGGAACCAAAAATGCTAAATTTGAAGGAGGATATGGCTGGAACCGATCATATTTCGGAAGAGAAGAAAGCACGACGTATCCCGAAAGAGTCAGAGTAAAACTCAATCAGATAAAAAGACCGACAGAATCAACTTTTTGCGGCGACACAGCAACAATACCCGGCTCAAAAAATTGGGAAGTATGGTATCTTCATCCAGGAAGCTATGGCTCAACATATGTAGGAAGCAGACATAGCAAAAACTTCAATTCAGTATGGGCCGACGGTCACGCATCGCACAATAATCGTACTGAAATGCTGAATGGACTAAATAGCGATAAAGACTATTACTATCGCGCAAGACGATAAACTTCAATACGGATTCAGAGATAACCTGAATCCGTTTTTTTATTAATTATTTGATATTAAAACACTTATATAAAACATTAAATTAATTCGTGGCCCCAAAAGACATCCTACAATTCAACGCAAGTCTGAATACTACGAGGCCAAGTCATCCTACAACTAAAGCAACTACTTATCAGCCCTATTATGGCCAGTAATAATATTTGTATATTTTCCTATTTACAAGCTCAAAAATGCATTTTAAATTGAAAGATCGCTTCACAAATACATACTAAATTTAGATTTTATTATCTCAACTATTGACATTTACAAAAAGAGAGTGTACCATAAGTTATAGGATAACCTGACAACACAGGAAGTAAAAAAGCTAAGATGAGTACGATAACAGTAAAAAACAAAAGCGATCAGGTTCGCGATATACTGCTTCAGGAAATGAAACGTGGAAAATACCGTGAAGGCGGTCGCGTTGACTCCGACAATGTTTTATCCAGAACACTTGGAATCAGCAAAAATACCGTTCGCGAAGCCATATCGACACTGGTAAATGACGGCTATTTGAAACGCATCCAGGGGAAAGGTACTTTTGTAGTGTCAACAAAACCAGTTACACAATCTACTGGTCTGAAAATCATTCGTCTTGTCTGCCGTGACACATATAAATGCGGTGAAACCGACCACTTTCTGAATCACATTCTTCGCGGCATTCATGCTGGCGGTTCACAATATAATTACGGTATCTGTATTGACCATTTCACGGAAGATTCTCCAGAAACCCTGCTGAACTCTCAACAATTTAAGAGTGCGCCCAAGGATGGAATTATACTTGCCGGATTCTCAATTGATGCAAAGGAAATCACCCCATTGCTTGAAAGTAACATCCCTGTTGTATCAATTGGAAAACCTAACGATGAGTCCCTGTTACCTTATGTTGATATGAACCACGTTACCGCTGTAAAGAAGGCAGTCGAATACCTGTTCGAAAATGGACACAAAAACATCGCCATGCTGGAAGTTGACTTGCATGCGCCATCTCACCGGGAAAGGATCGAAGGCTATCTGGCTGCTCACCTCGAAGCAAAGGTCGATGTCAATCCGGAGCTGATTTTCAATGCCAAAACAACCGATATTGATGGTGACACTGCCATTAAAGAGCTGAGAAACCGGGGCGTTGATTTTACCGCTGTTATAACTTATGGCGATGATATGCTCTACGGTGCACTCCGGGAATTCCGTAAGGAACATAAAACGGTCCCCGATGATATATCTCTCGTTACATATTCAACCTCTACTCTGCCTGTACTGAGCTTTATGAAACTCAATCCAACCAGAGTTCAGGAAGACATGTACAAACTCGGCAGTGAAGCAGTTAAACTGATACATAAAATTGATCGACAAGCTCCAGTACCACACAATACCATGCTTGAACCAGATTTTATTATAGGCAATACAGTAAAAAACATCAAATAATAACCACAGGGAGATAGAACAATGAAAAGGAAACAGACATTCACACTTATAGAACTGCTCATCGTAATAGCAATAATTGCTATCCTTGCTGCAATGCTTCTACCGGCGCTGGGAAAAGCCAGAGACAAAGCAAAAGCAATCAAATGTATTTCAAACTTGAAACAATTCGGTTCTGCTACTGCCATGTATGTTAATGATTACGACGGCTGGATGCCGGCATCTTCATACTATTCCCATCAGGCAACTCAATGGAGAGTTGAAGTAGCCGAATATGTAATCCCCAGTAGAACGGTAACCAGTTATTCTGATCCAGACCTTCGAGTCGCTCCCTTTATCTGCCCGTCTTATAAATATTCCGGGAAATTGAGTTTTTGGGAAGGCGGCTACGGTTGGAATAGATCATATTTCGGCTATAGAGAAGATTCCGCCGATAAGTATAAAAAAATCAGATTAAAATCAGTAACAAGACCTTCTATTTCAGCATTCTGCGGAGACACTGCCGATAATGAAGCTACTACAACCAACAGATATTACCTTAATACTCCTTCATCTTCTGACCCGACCAGAATAGGCAACAGGCATTCAAAAGGAGTTAATATGCTCTGGGCAGATTTCCATGCGTCGAAGATGCTGAAAAGTGAACTGAGCCAAGGTGTAGATGGAGACTACTCTTACTACTACCGGGCTTCCAGATAAATAATTACATAATAATTTAAAGGGGCCTTATATACGTGTCTTTCTCCTCTCCCCATCGTCTATAAGCCCCTTTTTTGATCTTTATTTTTTCAAATAACTACAGGAATGACAATGTTAAAACAAATCACTTCTTTGGCTGTATGCACCCTGATTGCGACAGCTGCCATTGCTCAGAAAACTACATCTGATAACCTTGAAGGCTATCGTTGCGTATCAAACGGATTCCGTTTACCACTTAAATGGAAGAAAGCAACTTGCCCGCGGATCTTTTCACGTTTTCGCCGGAAAGCAATGGTTGATCTGAAGGGCAAACTAAAACTGATCTTTCCCACCTTTCATATGAGTAATGACAAACCGATCAGAGAAGTCCCGTTTCCAAATGATGTGGAGATTCAGGCAGGCATTGAACCGTCATATAAAATGGACAGTAAAAACCTGGATTCCTCCCCTCGCATTGTCGGTGAAACGGTTACGTATCATAAGGGAGATAAAGATTCATATAAAATCATTACGATTGACCTTGGTGACAAAGTAATAAAAAAAGGCGAATGGTTCGGTATTTGGACCGCATTAGAAAATCTGGACGGAGAAAAAATGGTTCCGCAATCACGCCTGGTAGGTAGTTCAAAGGAACAAATTTTTGAAACATCGTATACTTCCACAAAATCTTCATATATTAAAGACGATTTTATCCGTACAGCAAAGAAAATTCGCACCATTCCGCCCAAACGAAACTGGGTAATGGGCTATTGTCCGATCGCCATTCTCGCGCAAACCGATTACACCGGAGATGTCTGGGGCATCGTAGGCTCCAGTATTCCTGAAGGTTATTACGATGTCCGCGGCAACCAATATGGTGACGAAAACGGAAACCTTGGCTATGCTGACAAATTTCTTTCAACCAAGCTCGGAGCCCCTTCTGTTAATGTATCGAAAGGTTCCGATAAATTCAGATACTGCGCAGAAGAACTGAAGGGCCGTCTTGATATCCTGAAGCTCTGTAACGTGAACAAAGTACACGTGGCTCTCGGCGGCAATGACATATCCGGTCGTATCAAACTGCGGCAAATGAAAAAAGACTGTATCAAAATCGCTAAAATGATCAAAGAAATTAACCCGGATATCAAAGTAATCGGATCAACGATTCTGCCGCATTCGCATTCAACCGATAAATTCCAAACCCTGAAGAATCAGACTCCTCGCTATGAAAACAAAGGTAAAAGCTCTGAAAGAGGGCGCTGGAACGGTATACTGAGAACTAACCCGACATCGGTTAGCCTGGACGGTGTCCATGAACTTTGTTCGTATGTTGAGTACGACTGGGAAAATTCCGCCAGCCTGTGGTCCGATCGTGACGGAACCCCGAGCAAATTTACCGCGGACGGTACCCATCCAATCTGTTTCGGCAGTGAAGCGATAGCGGAACACGCGTACTTGATTGGTTCCAAAAACTCAACGGAAAAATAAGCAGCATTTAAAATCATTATGAAGATACTCACAACAATACTTATGTTAACCGGCATATATGCAATGGCCGGACCCGGTGGCATATGCTTCCGTATGGATGATAACCAGAATCCCCAAAAATGGGGCGATGTTGCTGCGGTATTCAACCGGCACAAACAAAAAATGTGTGCCTCTCTGAATATCAGAAGAATGGGAAAGCCATATATCGAAATGCTGCTGCAACTGCAGCGTGATGGACATGAGGTAATGGATCATACGCCACTGCATAATATATCGCAATTCAAATTCGCCCCGGGGAAAGGAGCCAAAGATTACCAGGGTAAACCCGGAATTGATCATATCTCCGGCTATACCGTATATCTGGAATTCGCCCCTCTCTCTCCCAAAGATAGTATTGCTGACTTAAAAGTAAAACTGACAAAGGACAAACTGGTACTGATTGACAAGCCAGGCGATAAAATAGCAAAGCAAATACGCAATGCCAAGGTATTATATATTCCATCTTCAAAAAAAGTGTTACAGCTTTATCGGACAAAAAATCCGAATGAATTCAATCTAAGGAGTGTCTGGGGCGAAAAGAATGTAAATGAAAACGTCCAGACAAAAGCGTCCTTTTTCAGGGACCGTTCCTTTTCACTGACTCCGGAAGCTCTGGAACTTCTCGGACGCAACGCGCTGGAATTATTCGCCCATTACAAAGCCAAACGTCCTTACACCTGGATTCAGCCCGGCGGCGGGGTCAGTTGTATCAGTTCTGAACTTGTGAGAAAGGTTTTAGGAGAACGCCTCGGCTATAAGTCAGCCGCAACATATATCGGCACTTCAAAGAAAGTATTCAACGAATATAATCCGGACAAAAACTGTGCTTATGGCATGATGTGGGGCGATTTTGACGAATCTCGTCACCCACTGCAATGGAACAAGAATCGCATCGCCGACCTTGTCGCATTACACCATGTGGCAATCGGACATTCCCATATGCATCCCAGAGACAGCTGGGAAAAATATATGGAAAGACTCGATAAGTTGCTGGCATGGTGCATTGAGAAAAAGATTCCAATAAAAACCCAGTCGGAATGGGCCGATATATTATACAATCAGAAATACGATCCAGGAACTTCAAATATATTTCCTTCTTTGCGAACGGATTTGGATGAGGACGGCCTCCCGGACGGATACAGCTTAAGAAGCAAAGACTGGTGGGACGGCAAACGTCATCGAATCATCGGGAAAAGACATGGAAAAATATTTGCGGTAAATAAACTGGCTGGTCTTGGAAAAGGAAAAAACAATCTGGCATTTACAGTAGATACGGTCAAGGGAACTCAGATTGAAGTAAAAGTCAGCTTCCCCGGCACCCGGAATAAAACGCTAAAAAAAGTATTTAATATTAAACCGGGAAAAGCAAGTAAATGTGTATGGCCCATCTCCATCCCGAAAAATGTCTCAACGGCTGATTTTGAGTGGAGCAGTAAAAACAATAACATATCTGAAATCTACAATATATCCCTTAAGAAAATCTAATCGGTCAAATCGTGAAGTTTATCTTGGTCCCGGGGTGATGCCCGGGGCTTGAATCAGGATGATTTTCAAGGTCTACAACAACGCCTGACTCTTCTTCTGAGTCATCATATTCTTCATCTTCTGCGTAATATGCAGAACCGGAATCCTCCTCTTCGTCTTCGGCATCCTTTTCTGTCACAGCAGAAGAGAGTTCAACCTCCACAGGTTTACCGAAGTCAACAGGTTTCTTGACCTTCTTTTTTTCCTCTTCTTCTGACTGTGGAGCGTTTCCCCCAAGAAAGATAAAAGAAGTTCCACCACCGCCGCCATCTGCGTCAGTACGATCAGAAGAGTCTACATGCCTTGAAGTCGGCTCAATATATATATCACCATCCATAACAATCTCACGATACAGCTATTTACAACCACTTATAACTGAATACATTATAACCCTTCTGAACTCAAAAGTCAAATTCAGCGTTTTTTCAGGAATCCATCAAAGCTCTAAGTTTCAACAGGATTTTCTGGTATATCTGAGAAATTCTCCCCTCGGATATCTCCAGAATCCGGGCAACTTCCTTGACTGACATTTCCTCGAAATGTCGGAGGAACAGAATTTTCTGTTCACGATCGGTCAATTCATGGAAGTGAGAGCGGAGCTGCTCAATTGCCAAAATCTGATGAGTTACCGCATCAGGGGAATCGACTCGTTCGTCCGGAATTACATCAAGGTAATTAATACCTTCCTGAAACTCCTCGTCAAGGTTCACGGTTTCACTACCCATACCGATATATCGTTCCACTTCGTAAACCGAAAGATTCAGTTCATTCGCGAGCTCTTCATCGGTAGGCGGACGGGAGTTTTCCCGGGTCAGCCGGTTAATAACCTCGCAAATTTCCCGATAACGGTTCCGTTGTGTACGGGTAAGCACATCCATACGGCGCAATTCATCAAGCATTGCCCCTTTGATACGCTTATAGGCATAGGTTGAAAACATCGTTTTCCTGTCGCTGGAAAAAGAATCCAGGGCTTTATGCAAGCCAATAACCCCGATACCAACCAACTCGTCGACGGATATCTTGTTTCTAACCGCTACCGGCATTTTACGGGCTATCCGTATTACCAGCGGTAGATACAGTTCAACCAGCCGGACGCGAGAAGTTTCGCTGGGATTTTTGCTGCGGTAGTCCCGCCAAAGCAAAGATTCTTCTTCTGGCTTTATGGCTTCCGCCATGTCCATTACGTCATCATAATTCATCTTGACGCCTGCCTCTGTTATTTAAGGTTCCTTCCTATCATTTTTCTGGTTACGTTCAGCCATCATCTGCTGAACTTTGCGCTTTTCTTCAAGGTGTTTAAACAACACCCCGGCAATCGCCTGCAACGCAAACATCAACACAAGCGAAGAAGCAAACAGTACGCATAATGCCATAAACGCTGAATAGAAAAAATCACCGCCGCGGGACAGGTTTACAAAGAAACATATTACTGAAACCACCACAGCAAGCATTATTACAATTCGACGTAAAAGATGCACGTACATTGAATTCGTTGCTCCTCGACTCATGATATATTAATAAATCCTTTTACTAAATTCTCTGCGTTAATACTATTATCACTGATCTGACCGGAGGCTTTGAGCAGCTTCTGTGCAAGCTGTTGAAACCTTACGGTCACAGAATCTTTTTCATATTCATTCACAAACGGCACTCGCTTTTTTAATGCCGCATTTACCCGGTCACTATTCGGAATAACTCCCAACAGGTCAATCTTGCTGGACAAAAATCGCTTCATAACAGAATTCAACGTTCCTGCCACCGCATCTCCCTGTCCGTCATTTTCCGCCATATTCACAACCAACCCAAGGTTATCACTCAGACCATTTTGATAAATTATCTTGGTCAGGGCATAAACATCCATCAGCGAAGTCGGCTGTGGTGTCGTAACGATCAAACTCTGTGGAGTTGCGCCAAGAAATGATGTCACATTACTGTCTATACCGGCTGCACAGTCAAACAGTATCACATCATATTCCGCCGCAAGCGTCAAAAGTTCCTGGATAAACATCTGCATTCTGGCCGACCCCAGAGAAACCATCTCCTTCGAGCCCGAGCTGGCAGAAATAAGATCCACTCCATATTTTGTTTTTAGAATAATATCTTTCATGGGACGTCCCTTAAAAATGGCGTCCTGAATAGAATATTCGGTCTTAACTCCTAGTACAATATCAGCATTAGCCAGACCAAGGTCCGCATCAATAAGCAGAACCTTTTTATCCAGACGCGCCATCACCGCCGCCAGATTAACAGAAACAAAGGTTTTTCCTACTCCCCCCTTGCCACTGGCGATGGAAACGGCACACATCGACTTCCGCCCTTTAATACCAAAGGCGGGACCAGTCGAATCTGCCTGATTTATGCCGCGTAATGACGCAGCCTGGTCATTTCCGTTGGACATGATTTTGTTTTCCTCCGATCTTAACCGATTCGTCAGCATCAACGAACGGCATTACCAAAGATGCTATTATTCCCGGCGAAGCACTGTGAATATCTTCCGGGACCTTCTGCCCGTCAGTAAGGTACAACACTGGCAACTGCGACATATCAAGCATCGTAGTGATGCCGTCACAGCGACTCGCCTCGTCGGTTTTGCTGATAACCAGCGCCGACGGTTTCAATACACTATAGCTGCTGTAAAGCGCTTGTGCGTCTTCCTGCCGTATGTTCGCAGGGAACACCAGCACCGTACAAATACTTCCATTAATCCTGCCCAGAAGTTTCTGAGTCTGCTTTATTCCTTCAGTATCGTACTGACTACGTCCGGGAGTATCTATAAAAACTACATCTTTATCACGAAAATGTTCAAGCTGAGTCTCCAGCTCTTCTCCTGAAAATGCCACTGCAATCTCCACACCCAGCAAAGAAGAATATTCGCGCAGCTGATCAACCGCCGCTACTCGGAACGTATCAGTAGAAATAAGCCCGACATTGAGCTTTTCCACCAGCACGCACCTGGCTGCAAGTTTCGCCAGTGTAGTAGTTTTGCCGACACCGGTCGGACCGGAGAAGACGTAAACATCCGGCGGAGCCTGCGGAGTACTGCGAAACATAATTCCGCCTGCGGTAGGAATCATCGAAGCTAAAGCTTCATGCCAGTCTTCTGAACTGGGTTCTGAATCAGCGTTAATCTTTTTTACTGCTTCTGCGAGCAAGGGCTGCCATTCGTCATGAACATTTTCCAGTTCACGAATTGCGGAATTGCTATTGAGCGTATGCATGTTATCCATCCGCTCGTCCACATCGGCAAGTTTCGCGTCAAGCATCTTAATTGACTGACGCAGTCCGCGATACTGTTCCTTCTGCATTTCAAGAAACTCAACAAAAGCGTCAGATCCGGCATTCATGTTGATATTATCAGCATTTGCCGCCTCGTCAACCGCAGCGATAACCTCGAAAGCAGCTTTTTTACCAAGCAATAATCCACCTTTGCCGGTGTTCTTGCGTATGTTGACGATAACTGCATCGTCTCCCATTTCCTTGGCAATTACGCTTCTTATTCTTTCAAGAGAATTTCCGGTATACTTCTTTACCTTCATGCGGCAGATTTTCCTTCCTTATTAAGTTTAACAGATCCGAGGATTTTTAAAGGTACGTCATCGGTGACTTCCGAATAAGACAGTACCGGTATGTCAGTTAGTTTCCTGTCAAGCATCCTGAAGATGTGCAGACGAATCAGCGGTGAAGTAAGCACGACAACATCATCGTCAACCATCTCCGAGGCAGCATTGTGAGCCGACACAACCGCATCGGTAATCGCAACCGCACGCTCAGGAGACAGACTCATGATCCCGCCGCCGCTTCCCTGGCTGATAGAACTCTGAATCTCTTCTTCAACAACCGGATCAATAGTAATCGCATAAAGCGTCATGTCATCACCGACATAGCTTCCAACGATATGACCTTTTAATGCCTGACGGGCAAATTCACATAGAATAACCGGGTCTTTGGTTTGAGGAGCATAATCGCTCAAAGTTTCGAGGATAGCCGGAAAATCATGAATCGGCACTTTTTCCTCAAGCAGATGCTGGAGCACCCGGTGAACAACACCAACCGACAACAGATTCGGGATCAATTCTTCAACTACGGCCGGGTTGGTTTCTTTTATCTTATCAAGCATATTGCTTACATCCTGTCGCGATAACAGATCGCTGGCGTAATCCTTGATAATCTTTGTAACATGGGTCGCAATCACGCTGGACGCGTCCACAACTGTAAAACCCTGATTTTCAGCATTGGCAACTTTATTGTCTGAAATCCAGACCGCATCAAATCCAAACGCCGGGTCCTTGCCTCTGATACCTTCGAGATTATTCTTGAGATTACCGGGATTTATCGCCAGATGGTTATTAGGATGCGCGATACCACGTGCCCTCTCAAGTCCGCGCACTGTCACGCGATATTCATTACTGGCAAGATCCATATTATCCTGAATCGAAATCGGAGGAATCAGAAATCCGAGTTCATCCTTAACCTGTGCACGAATTGCCCTGACCTTATTGACCAGATCGCCGCTGCGTTTGGGATCAACCATGGAAATCAGGTTGAAGCCAAGCTCCAGAGTCATGGGATGGATCTTTGGTAAAGTATTCACTTCTGCATCATGTTTTCTTCTGGCTTCAGCTTCAGCCTCTTCTGGAGTAGGCAGAGCCTTCTGACCGTTCGGCAGCATTCCGCCGGGACCAACCGCCGCCATCGCTGCTTCATCAAGAGCTTCACCGCGACGCATAACAATAATTCCAAGAATAAATCCGACAACCGCTAAAGTCATGAATGGGAGAAATGGGAATCCGGGAAGTACCGCCAAAACCACCAGCATAATAGAACATACGAACAACGGCTGATGACGGCGAAACAACTGTCCTGCCAGATGAGAACCGGTTCCTCCGGTATTACTGTGAGTCTTAGCAACCAACATACCGGCTGATACGGAAATAAGCAGTCCGGGTATCTGGCTTACCAGGCCATCCCCGATAGTCAGAATCGTATAAGTCTGTAACGCTTCGGTAACCGCGTCGCCTCGCTGGAACACGCCGATACAAATACCGCCAAGAATATTTATCGCAGTAATAATCAAACCGGCGATCGCATCTCCGGTAACAAACTTACTTGCACCGTCCATGGCTCCATAGAATTCAGATTCGTTCGACAGTTCCTCACGTCTTCTGCGGGCTTCGGCTTCATCAATAAGCCCGGCATTTAAGTCAGAGTCGATACTCATCTGCTTACCAGGCATCGCATCCAATGTAAAACGTGCAGATACTTCCGCGATACGACCGGAACCTTTTACAATCACGAAAAAGTTAATTACGACAAGGATGATAAATACGATACCACCAACGATGTAATTGTTGCCGACTACAAACTGTCCGAATGCGGCAATAACCGTTCCGGCATTTCCATCCAGCAGAATAAGCTTTGTCGAAGCCACATTCAACTCCAGACGGAATAATGTCAACACCAACAGGATCGTTGGAAACGAAGAAATTTCCAATGGAGATTTCAGATAAAAGATCATCATCAACATCATCAAACTGACCGAAATATTTACTACCAGCAGAAGTGAAAGCACTATCTGAGGGAGCGGGAACAGCAGGATGAACAAGATTGTTCCAATAAAAAACGCAAATGCAATATCGGCATTGAAAACCGACGCTCTCTTACCTCCGGCTTTTGCAGCCGGACCGGCAGGAGCTTGAGGAGCTCTGTTTTTTCTCTTTGCCTGTGCCATGTTATCTTTCCCTACATAAATTACAACCGCGTGTCTGTTATCACAACATCTTATGTTTACTCAACGCAGTCAATTCTTGCCTCAATCTTTATAATTTTGAACTTACACAAGAACTTTTAAATGCAGGTTCCATGCCGATTCCCACTTCCGAAGCCAATGCCACGGAAAATATGTTTCTCTATACTTATCCCATTAAACGTTAATTCCTTGATTAACGTAACCACACACGCTCAAAACTTTCGTAATCATCAATCATAAAGCCCCGAAAAGCATCGAATTTACCGGCTTTTTTACTCAACCGAGACAACTCTTTGACTACACTGTCCCATTTGACCGTTTTTATTTTTGTCGAACCACTTCCGTAAGAATCACTGTCTAATGTTATCCTGACGGAAATGCTTTTCTGCTTTGATTCGGCTTTTAACTCCAGCCTTATATCTTTAAATATCCGGCTTCCCTGTCCAGAATCGACACAAATGATAAGAAAATCTGAATGCTTTAAGAAATACCGTGGCTGACCTCGCGTCAGATCCTGGCTCAATGTTCTGTCATGATAAAAATCCGTTATATTCTCCGCGACCTTAAGCGTTCCAGCGGCTTTGCGTATTTCACTCATCATTCGAATTGCACACTGCATCAGTATATCGTTTTCTCCTCGACGCCCATAAGCAGTCTCAGACCAATGATAAAGCAATCCAGCTGAATAACAGTCTTCGTTCAGTTTAGACGGCAGAATAACCGGCTCAATCCCATCGAAGGCTTCATTTGGCTTATCAGCATTAAAGCGAACAACTTTTCGAGCGCGCTCCGCCACAGGAGACACCTCATCCCCCAGCAGCGAACGGTCCTTTTCCGAACATGCAAACAAATCATTACAGTCAAATTGTGCATAACAGAAAATTTTTTCTTTATGCATTGCGGTAAGAAGCCGTTCGATATCTTCCGGATAATCGGAAAACCATTCATTAAGTTTTGAAGGAATGACTTTTATATAAACTTCTGTAAAACCTGCGGCCTGACATCGTGCAGCCAGCACCGCCTCTCGTCCATGGTAAAATTTACGAGTTTTACTGCCGATCACCACACCATTCGAATACTTCCCAACAGCTTTCCGGAAAAGTTCGGCGCGATGAAGCATCTGCGGTGAAATCTCAATTGAAACACAACTTTCCGAGACCTTCGTCATGCATCCGGTCAACAAAACCCCCACAGCGACACTAATCGCGCGTATCAACCAATCCCTATTCATAAAATTATATTACCACCAGTATTCTGATCAGAGTTTAACCCGCAATCCACGGGTAAAAAAAATAAAATCCGGCACAGTTCTTCTGGGTACAACCTGTGCAGGGAAAAATGTCTTACTTGCTAAAGTAGCAGGCATCAGAGACGAAATCAATTGCTTATTGACGGTATATCGGATAAAAATCTCAAAATATGGCTAAATTTTTATCATCATCAACCGATAAATTGTTTATTTTGTTGCTTTTTAGTATCTTTGTTTTTCACTTTTATCATACAAATATTTATAAATTCAAGTTGCTTCCCGGCAATATCGAAGCCTGAACAACAACTCAAAATCTACCGATAAAAGTTTCTCTTCTCTCCTCAAAGTGAAAAGTCAAAAAAAAACAGAATAACGTCTACAAAGCTATTGTGAAAAAAACGCCCCATCTCAAGAACTGTATTGCCATAAAAAAAAAGTATGCTATAATTCTGTAGGGCTGGACACCATATTATCATTATAAAAAGAAAGGGAGTAGGATCATGAGGAAAATGTATTATCTGCTAACCGGAATCGCTTGCATGTTAATTCTGCAGGGATGCGCAACGAACATTCATCCGCCAACCAAGGCAAATGTTCCTCCAACAGAGAAGTTCGGTACATTTACAAATTTTGAATTAAAACCTTCAACGATAGCACCCAAATACTCCAGTTCAGGTGCAAATCAAAAGGCTGTACGAAAAATTGATGAGCAACTCGAAGTAAAGCTAAAGGAAGTTTTCCCCAATCTGAACAGTGAAAAAATTCTAAAAGGCAAAACCCTGATTATCAGACCCTATGTAGAAGCGATCAAATTTGTTGGCGGAGGCGCGCGGTTCTGGGCAGGAGCCATGGCCGGAAGTTCAGCGGTATTATTGCAGGTCAGATTTATTGATAAAGCAAGCGGCAAAATAATTGCCGAACCAATATTCTACAATAAAAGCAGTGCAAATGCCGGAGCGTGGAGCATGGGCGGTAATGATAACGCAATGCTTTACCGTATTGCCAGCGAAGCAGCAAAATACTCTTCCGATAATAAGTAGATTTTTGATTCAAAACACAACCATTGCTTTCTACCTCTGAAAGCAATGGTTTTTTTCTTGACTTTCGGGCAGATTTTTTATGAGGTTATCTTCTCGAAACTGGAAATGTCGGCTTCCGGCTGTATATTTGGCGTAAACAGATTAACGATAATAAACAATTAATGGATTTTTTCTTATTATGCCGGTTTATTTTTTCAATACAATGAATCGTAGACGCGAAGAGTTCAAACCGCTCAAAGATGGTGAAGCAAAGATGTACACCTGCGGTCCTACCGTCTACAATTACGCCCATATCGGGAATTTTCGTGCTTATATTTTCGAGGATTTACTGCGCCGTGCCCTGAAATATCACGGCTACAAAGTCACCCAGGTAATGAACCTTACCGACGTCGATGACAAAACAATCCGTGATTCCCAGGCCGCTGGCAAGGAGCTCACCGACTATACGAAGGTCTACAAGGAAGCTTTCTTTAATGATCTCAAAGTACTCAAAGTTGACCCAGCCGAACATTATCCGGCCGCGACTGAACACATCAAGGAAATGATCGGACTGATTAAGATCCTGATGGGGAAAGGTTTTGCTTATCAAGCTGAGGATGGCTGCATATATTTCTCGATCGCCAAATTCCCGGCATACGGCAAACTGGCTAAAATCGATATGGAAAACCAGCAGGCCGGCGTACGCATCAATACCGATGAATACGCCAAAGATTCCGTTGCCGACTTCGCCCTCTGGAAAGCTTGGGACGAAGCTGACGGCAATATTGCGTGGGACAGTCCCTGGGGCAAAGGTCGTCCGGGTTGGCACATTGAGTGCAGTGCCATGAGTATGAAATATCTTGGAAAAACATTCGATATCCACACCGGCGGCATCGACAACATGTTTCCGCACCATGAGGATGAAATAGCCCAGAGTGAAGCTGCCAACGGCTGCACCTACGTTAATTACTGGCTGCACTGCGCACATTTAATGGTGGATGGCGACAAGATGTCGAAGTCCCTCGGAAATTTCTATACCCTGCGCGATCTTGAAGAAAAAGGTTATTCCGGTGAAGAACTTCGCTGGGTACTACTTGGCACTCATTACCGCAAAAAGCTGAATTTTACGCTCGACGCCTGCGATCAGGCCAGAATTACGCTGATGCGTTTCCGCGAATTGTTTCTGAAACTGCTCAGTGTTGAAAACGAAGGCGATGTCCGTGAAGAAATCACCACAATGATTGCCGGTCATAAAAAACAGTTCGGCGACGCAATTGGCGACGACCTGAATATTTCCGACGCGCTGGCGGCAGTCTTCAACCTGCTGCGGGACTCAAACCGTGAATTCGATTCCGGTTCGCTGACCAAAGCGGAAGCGGAAGCTATTCTGGCTCAGTTTGCAGATTTCAATACCGTACTGGATGTATTTGACCTAGAACCGGAAGAAGCTGAAGTTCCGGCGGACATTATGACTATGGCGGAAAAACGTCAGGAAGCCAGAAAAAACCGCGACTTCGCAACCGCAGACGCACTGCGCGACGAGCTGAAAGACAAGGGATGGTTCATTGAAGACAATCCCGATGGCTGGCGCGTAAAACCACTATAAAAAGTGATTTAAAGACATCTATGAAAAAAGAACCCCAGGTTTATTTTTTTGATATGGACCATACGTTGCAGGATAACGACAGCGATGTGTCCTGGAAACAGTTTCTGGTGGACGAAGGCATCGCTCCGCCTGAAACCATGGAGCTGGTTGATAAATATTTTGAGCAATACCTCCGGGCGGAACTCGATTTCAATGAATTTCTAAAGTTTCAACTGGCGGAATTCATCGGTCATACCCCGCAGGAAATGGAACCTTTGCTGTATAAACATTTCGAACAGTTTTCCAGCAAAAAAATCTATACTGCCGGAATAAAGCTGGTCTCCGAAGTAAAACAAAAAGGCAAACCGGTGGTTCTGCTTACCGCCACGAACCGTTATATCTCCAAACCATTTGCCGAATATTTTGAAATGGACGACATGATCGCCAACGACCTGGAACTGGTCGACGGAAAATTTACCGGACGGATCATTGGCAAATATTGCTGCAAAGATGGTAAGGTGACCAATGCCCGGGCTTGGTGCGATAAACATGGTTTATCACTGAGTGACGCAAAATATTTCGGCGACAGCGTTTCGGATCTTGATATTCTGCAGGCTGTAGGATATCCCGTAGCGGTGAATCCGGCGGAGGGTTTGCGCCAAACCGCAGAGGAACTTCACTGGCCAATCCTCGATTTTCGTAAATGAACGCCTTCAAGATATCTGAAACGCTTTAAAAAAAATTTAGTTAATGTGCCAAAAGTTGTGATGGTAAGCGGTAGGACTTGTTTATTGCCAGAATAAGAATAGATGGGTTAATGCCCAAAAGCAAGTTAAAACAAAAATATTATTTACGTGGCGGTTGGTGTTTGGGCGTGAGCCGTAGCTTGCGATCTCCGAGCGCAAATAGCAATTTTGCTGTTATCGTGTAGATTAATGTCTAATCTTTTAAAGTCACGAATAATTTGAGTATAGATGGTTTCTGAGAATCCGTGTCTACGGCGTTTGTGGCAGACGTGCTTTATGCGCTCGGAGATCGCATGCTACCCAGAAAAATCATTTTGCAATGTAATCGCAGTAAGCATGATTTTTCGTTGTATCACAAAATTTGGCACATTAAAAAAATTTGACAAAAATATTATTTTCAAGAAGCAACCGAGAGGGTCGGACAACTAACCCTGATATATTTAATTCCCGCTTCCGTAAGGAGCATTAGCGACTAGAGTTTGAAGCGGTAGTAACGCCGTCCGTCGTACGGACAAAGGATGAATGTATGAATGAACGCGACTGCCGTTTTCTGGCTCAACAACTCAAACTCCAGCTATCCCAGGTAAAAAAAGTTGAATCCCTCTTCGCCGATGGCGCCACCGTTCCGTTTATTGCCCGATACCGTAAAGAGGCTACCGGAGGCCTGGATGAAACGGTCCTGATCGCCCTGCGAGACGGCATTGAAGCAATTACCAAACTCAACAAACGTCGCGACAACATTCTTACCAACCTCAGAGAACGTGAAATTCTTACACCGGAACTGGAACAGAAATTCAATGCGACAATCACTCTGGAAGAACTCGAGGACCTGTACCTGCCGTACAAACAGAAACGCCAGACCCGTGCACAAAAAGCCCGTGAAAAAGGCCTTGAACCGCTGGCGGAATTTATCCTGGCCCAGCAAAACGGCAATATCGATGTAAACCAGTTCATTAATCAGGAAAAAGGCGTAGAAAATCGCGACGACGCATTCGCCGGCGCCATGGATATTGTGGCTGAAAAAGTCAGTGAGGACGGCAGGATTCGTTCCGAATTGCGCGAACTGTTTGCCAGACGCTCCGTCTTGGCTTCTAGGGTAGTGAAAAGCAAGGCTGAAGAAGCCGCCGTATTTCGTGATTATTTTGATTACAGCGAACCGGCTCACCGGGTACCTTCTCATCGAGCGCTGGCAGTAATGCGCGGTAACGCACAGGGATTTCTAACCGTACAGCTCCGTCCTGATCGCGACGACGCTCTCGGACGTATCCGCAACCGCATCATCCGTAATCCCCGGTTCAAATATCTGCAATACCTGAATGACGCAATTGAAGACGGCTACACCCGCCTGCTCCAACCGTCGCTTGAAAATGAAACAACCGCGGCACTGAAATTGAAAGCCGATACGGAAGCCATTGAAGTATTCGTGTCCAACCTGAAAAAACTGCTGTTGGAGGCTCCGCTCGGACAAAAAACCATTATCGCGGTCGATCCCGGTTTCCGTACCGGATGTAAGACCGTAGTCATCAATAATTCAGGCGACCTGCTCCGCAATCTGGTAATTTATCCCAACGATAAAAAAGCGGAAGCCGCGGCAAAGATCAAAGAACTGATGAATAACTATCCGGTGGAAGCAATTGCGGTAGGCAACGGCACCGCCGGACGCGAAACCGAAGCGTTCTTAAAAGAAACCGTCGGCAATGCCGTACCGGTAATCAGTGTAGACGAAAGCGGTGCATCTATCTATTCGGCGGGAGAAGTCGCCAGACAGGAATTTCCTGATCTGGACCTTACCTTCCGCAGCGCAATATCGATCGGACGCCGTTTGCAAGACCCATTGGCGGAACTGATCAAGATTGACCCAAAATCCATCGGAGTCGGACAATACCAGCACGACGTGGACCAGTCCGCACTGAAAAAATCGCTTGACGACGCAGTAATCAGCTGTGTGAATTCTGTCGGCGTGGAACTCAACTCCGCCAGCGCACAATTACTGGCGTATGTTTCCGGGCTGGGTCCCAAACTGGCGGAAAACATTGTAACGCACCGCACTGAAAATGGTCAATTCAAAAGCCGTCGCGAATTGCTCAAGGTCAGTAAACTAGGTCCGAAAGCATTTGAACAGGCAGCCGGATTCTTGCGAATCAGAAATAGTAAGAATCCGCTGGACGCCAGTGCGGTACATCCGGAACGCTATCCTCTGGTGGAACAAATGGCAAAAGACAACGGCTGTGACGTAAAAAATTTGATCGAACGCATCGCCGATGGCCTGAACCTTGATCTGAAACGATATGTTGATGATAAAACCGGACTTCCAACCCTGCGCGATATTGTTGACGAATTGAAAAAACCCGGACGTGACCCCAGACCGGAATTCGAAGCATTCTCATTCGAAGAGAGCGTGCATTCCATTGATGACCTATTGGAAGGCATGAAGTTACCTGGAATTGTTACCAACGTTACCAAGTTTGGTGCGTTTGTCGATATCGGTGTTCATAACGACGGCCTGCTGCACATCAGCAAAATGGCCCGAAAATTCATTAACGATCCATCCGAGATCGTTTCCGTCCACGACAAAATCACCGTCACAGTAGTCGAAATCGACCGGCAGCGCGCCCGCATTTCGCTCTCCCTGATCGACTGATTATAGATATTCAAACAACTGTGCCCCAAATTTTGTCTCACCAAGATGACAGGTCTAATTTGCCATAGCTTTTAGACAAATTGTTATATTTACTGACTCTTTTTCAGTTTTTGGTAGTAACAAGACAACCTTGAATTTGGCATTTCTCATTACATTCAAGGCGGCTTCAGAAGGTAGCTTTACTGTTCGGGCTCCCCTAAAAAATTTAGTTACTACACTCCAGGCAATGTTTTTATTTTTTTCGTTTATTTCCTGAGACAAGTTGTATCTTTTCTCAAAAATTTTTACATTCTTCCACGAAGTATTAAAACTGCAAAGATAAACAGAAAAATGTTCATGATGAATTATCTCATCCCTGACCTCTTTCCGATCTGGAAATTGTTTTAGTAAATCATTTTTTAAATACTGCAATTGATTTGATTCAGAAACCAGCCTTTTGTTGCGCTGATATTCGTAAGACTTTTTTATACCTCCTGCTTTACCATGTTCAACTACTGCGGTCGAACAGAAAACCAGAGGGGACAAGTATGCGATGAAGTATAAAAATATTATAATCACTTCAATAGATAAAAGAGTAATATAGAATTCAACTTTCTTGTGTTTTATAAAATACACCAGACCAATAATTAATGGCAAAAACCATAGTTGAAACGCAATATTTGTGATCAGGGGCAAAGGCCGGGAGTACAGACGCTCCAATATTGTTCTCGCATAAACAAGAAAAGCGGAAAACAATATATGTGCAATAACAGCAAAAAATGTATACAACACTTTTTTCATCGTCAATTCTTGTGTAGTCATTTTGTTTATCAATTTCTTGTGGTTTTGATAAAATTCAAACCTCTTACCCTTCAATGGAAGCGATACCTACACAGCAAAAATCATCATGCAGCTTCAGCATTTTGCCTGGGGAATAGAGAAAGTGAAGGTAGAACCAACGTTCTTTTTGCTTTCGCCCCATAAATCGCCGCCGTTTTTGACGATAAATTCTTTGCAAAGTTTAAGCCCCAACCCATTACCTGTCTCATTTTGAGTACCTACAGTAGAAAGGTGGAAGTCAAGATCAAATAGCCGGGATAAACTATCTTCGTCAATGCCAACGCCATTATCGTTTACAGATACTTCAAGCATATTATTTTTGCTCTTCACCGCTGCCACCTTTATTTGTCCTCCGTCAGGAGTAAACTTAATCGCATTGGAAAGCAAATTTCTCAGAACCGTCTCAAGCATATTGTAATCGGCATATACCTTCATTCCTGACATGTCATTAGATTCAATGGAAATATTTTTTGATAAAACATTATGTCTGAAAAACAAAATTTTTTCTGTAATAAATTCATCAATATTAATTTCAGTCGGGACAGGAACAAGCTGACCCGATTCCGACCGAGCCCAGGCAAGCAGGTTTTCTAACAAAGAGTACGCCATCTTTGCAGCATCATTAATCATGCCGAAGAACTTATCATGAGGAACCATATTTCCATCTTTAGCCATATCGCAAATAGATATAATATTGCCTACAGGGCTTCGCAGATCATGAGAAATAATTGAGAAAAATTTATTTTTCGCTTCATTCTGACGCTGTAATTGCTCTTTAATCTCCTGATCTTTTTTATACATAAAAAACTGAATACATCCCGAACGCTGCAACTGCCACGAAAAAACAATTCCAATGACATTGACCATTGTCAAGGCCAGTGCAAGCGAATTTATTGAGGCAGGACCGAGAAAGGGAAGTTTCCCAATGTACCATATAATGGCCAAAGACACAGAATAACCAATAGCAACAAAAAGCTGAATGATCATTGCAGCCGGAACCATTAAGTAAACAACCAGAAGAATAAGAACATCCCACACCATTCCATACGGATAAGTACCGGGACGCCCCGCCGCCACAAACAAACTAAGCGAGCAGGCAACAACCAACCAAACAAAAGTGGCCCAGTTAAAAATCCTGATACTCTGTTTCTTTTTGATCAAAATAATAGAAACGACAGATACAATAATAAAAAATCCCCGGCAGCACAACGTAAGAACCAGTTTGTCTACCTGTTTGCATAAAATAAAATCGTTCAAAGCCAAAAAACCAGCAACAAGGATAGCGAGACCAACTGCAAGAGTAAACTGCCTTGTTCTGATATCCATAAAATGCAGATAACATTCTTTTTCTATTTCATTTAAATTGAATAATTTAAATAAATTAATCTTCATTACAATCCTCTTTCCCTGTATGCGACATATATAATTAACTGAATTTATAGGACAATTTAATCATCAATTATACATAAATTTCGTTAGAAAACAATGCTTTTGAACATATAAAACACCTATTGAAGTCATTTTTAGGATTTTTTCGTCACAATTCATAATTTTCCACGTCATTCACATTTCCAAATATGTTTCCCAAAATTTTACATTACAAGCTATTTTCTCATCCATCATCTTCTTCAAACAATCAGAGTCAGCAGACCAAATTTTTCATTTTTAACTATCACAATTCCATCCTTTTCTGTTTTCTGACAAAAAAATCAAAAGTAGTTGGGCTATAAACTTGCTGAATGGGGCAATAAGCTTTAGATTATAGTCTGATTTGCAAATCGTTACAATGCATTAACAAAATAATTTATGATAGATACTGAAAAAGATAATAGAAAATTAGTTGAACGGGCTCTACTCGTAGGCTTGAGCGATCATGAGACTACAGAACACGAAGCACGTGAACACCTTGCGGAACTGGCTGACTTGGTGAAGAATATCGATGTCCCGGTCGTCGGAGAAGAACTGGTAAAACTCAAACAGGTAAATCCACGCTATCTAATCGGTTCCGGCAAGGCCGAAGAAATTGCGGAACGGGTAAAGTTGGAAAAAATCGACTGTTTAGTTTTTGACTGTGAACTAAGTCCATCCCAACAGCGTAACTGGGAACGCATGACTCGTATTTGTGTGATTGACCGTCAGGAAGTCATTCTGGACATCTTTGCCGGTCGGGCATCGACTCGCGAGGCAGTACTCCAGGTACAACTAGCCAGAATGCAGTACTCCCTGCCACGCTTGACCCGGGCCTGGACCCACTTGTCGCGACAGCGCGGTGGAGCAAAAGGAACCCGAGGAAAAGGTGAACAACAGATTGAGTCTGACCGCAGATTGGTCCAACAGCGTATTTCATCACTACGGCGTGAATTGGAAGAAGTAAAAAAACAGCGTGACACCCAACGCAAAAGCCGTGACCGCCATGAAATGCCTCATGCCGCGATCGTCGGTTACACCAATGCCGGTAAATCGTCGCTGCTTAATAAGATATCAGGGGCAGACGTATTGGCGGAAGACAAATTGTTTGCCACGCTTGACCCGACTACCAGACGAATAAACCTGCCCAACAATATTCCGATGCTGTTAACTGACACAGTGGGCTTCGTTAGAAAACTACCGCATTCACTAGTGGAAGCGTTTAAATCAACTCTGGAAGAAGCGGTACTGGCTGATTTTCTGCTGCTGGTACTTGATATAAGCAGTCCGTACCTGGAGGAACACTGGGAAACGACAATGTCGGTACTGCGCGAACTTGGCGCTGATGACAAGCGGATCATTGTTGTATTTAACAAAATCGACCTTCAAGACGACCCACTGGTATATGCCCGGGTAAACAGTCTTTTCCCGCATAAGATTATGGTATCAACCGTTTCCGGAAAAGGAATAGAAGAGTTGCAAACCGAGCTGATCAGGTACGTTGATCGACAGACTTCCGTAATGAAACTGCGGATACCTCCGACTCGTTACGACCTGATAGCACTGGCTCATGAAAAGGGTCAAGTCATTGAATCGGAATATGATGATAGCGGCAATATGTTAATGACTTTGAATATATGCAAAACTTATAATAAGCGTTTTAGTGAATTTTTGCTGAGCGCCTGAAAAGAGGGAGTGGCGATGATAAGAAAACTGGTAATTTGCGTGATGATGTTCTGCCTTCTGGCAGCGGGAAACCTTACCGGAAAAAGTTCTTCATGGGTATGGAGTACCTGGCGAAAAGCCTACGAAGATTTTGAAATGGGCGAACAGGCCGGACTTGAAAAACAATACCAGACCGCACTCTCTCAATTCCGCCGCGCTCTTGCCAGCTTTATCACAATTCGCAAACGCCAGCCCAACTGGAATAAGCGTACTGTTGAAGAACGTATCGCGTTATGCCGTAGAAAAATTTCCAGAATCAAGGAAAAAATGGAAGAACAGACTCAGGCAAACATGTCTCTGACCGATGAAAGTCCCGTGATAACTCCCGCAACGCCACCGGCTGTCACTCCAGTAGCAACACCTCCAGCGATCTCAGTTAAACCCGTTCCCAGAACAGAAGTTTCAACAATACCAGGCTCCACGGCTGTTACTGACATAAACCAAGTTATTAAAGAACGCAATACTTACAAAGAGCGCCTGCTCCGCGCCATGATCGAACTTGACGACTTGAAAAAAACTGCCATGCGCGGCGATAAATCATCCGCTACAGTACAAGCGCTACTTAAAGAAAAATATGCTCTGGAAAGATCTCTTCTGGTAATGAAGCAGAAGTACACTGCACTTCAAAAAAGCACGGTTCAGCCGGACAACGAGGCTGTCAAACTCAAAAAGCAGTTACTGTCAGAAAAAGTGATCTCCAATTCCCTGAAAAAACAAATAACTGAACTAAAAACACAGATCAGTACGATCAAAAAAGATAAAGAGAAAGCCTTACAATCAGTAACCGTTGACAAATACAACGTTAAACTAATGGCAGATAAACTCTCGGCACTGGACGATCAGATCAAACGCCTTAATGAAAAACTGACGGAATCCGACAATCAACTGACAAAGACCCGAAAACTTGCTACTGAGGCTAATCAAGCCAGCGCCCAATATAAAGAAGCTCTTGACAAAAAAGTTCTTGAATACAATAAACTGCTTAAACAATTTCAGGAAGTCCGCCGTAATTATACAGCCGCAGATGTCAAGGACCAGATGATCAAAGAAAATGAAAAGTTCCGAAAGAAAATCAGCGTCCTTGAAATTCAGTTAAAATCCATTTATTCGAAACATGACCTTACATTACAAGAATGCGCAAAACTGGCGATCGAAAACAAGAAACTCAAGTCTTCTATGGCAAATGTCAGTCAGCGCAAAGGGGTTTATGAAAATGATTTTGAAAACTTGAGCAAGAAATACCGCCAGACTGTAAAAGAGAATCAGGAAAAAGAAGAAATTATCAAGGAATTGTCGCTAAAAATCAAAAACCTGAATAAGGAAATCAAAAACTTTGCAGCAAGATATGATGTAATGAAAAAAAATAGCGACAATAAGGAACTTACGGCCGGACTGGTTGATAATGATGCTGTTAAGCTCAAAGCTGAGCTGAAAAAAATAAAAATAAAACTTAGCAGCACACAGACTAAACTCAATACAACTCAGGCAAATTACAGTCTGCTTCAGGCAAAAAATGCTCAACTGAAAAATTCTGCCAGTTCCATCAAATCTTTGCAGGCAAAAGCAGCAGAACAGAACAAATCCTTAGAAGAACTCAAAAAATTACAACAGAAAAATGCTGAATTGGAGAAAAGCAACAAAAGTCTTAAAACACTTCAGGACCAGTATGCCAAGCTGACTTCTGAATGCGACTCCCTGCGTCAGTACAAAAGTGAATATGATAAATTGAAAGTCACTTATGATAAACTGGCCAAAGTTCGGGACAAATATATCAGCTATACTGCGGACACCACCAAGTTCAAGCGCCTCAAAACGGAATATGAAAAACAGGCAAAAGCTCTGGCAAGCCTCAAAAAAATCATGGATGAAAACGATTCTTTAGGCAAACAGGTAAAAAACCTGCGCAAACGGGCAGTAAAAGCTGAAAAAGAATTATATGAGCTCAAAAATATTCAGACGAGCAAACTTAAACCGAAAGAGTCTGATCGGGAAATTGAAAAACTTAAAACCCAGATAAAAGTTCTTGAAACACAGTTGGCACAAACCAGTCAGGGAAAAAAGGCTTCAACTACGCCTAAAATGTCACAGGCAAAACGAGTCAAAACCGTAGTATATCTGCTGCAGGCTGCATTTAATTCCGAACAACAGAACGATACGAAATCTGCAATCTGGCATTACCGTAAAGTACTCCAGCTTGCTCCAAATAATTTCACAGCCAACCGCAGTTTGGGAACTTTATTGTTGACAACCGGTCAAAACTCCGAAGCTGCAAAATGTCTGGAAAAAGCATATTCCATCAATAAAAACTCTCCGGATGTTCTTTATGGCTTGTCGGAACTTGCAATACGCTCAAAATCCTACGAAAAAGCGGCTAATTATCTGGATAAAGCCAACATAATGGATCCGAACTCTGTCCGGGGCTATTATCTTCGAGCCATGATTTTCCAGGGATCAGGAAAAACAGATACCGCAATTAAAGAACTGGAAAAAGCCATCGAAAAAGAACCGGAATCCCGGGAATCCCTGATGGCATTATCTAAACTTTTGGCGGAAAATCCTAAAAAACTTCACGCTGCCCGTGAATATTATAAACGAGCACTGGAAGCTGGAGCCCAAACCAATGCGGATCTTGCAAAAAAACTTGGACTTACTACAGAAAAAAAGGGTTCAAAACCAGCTCCAAAAGAAAAATCCGCGGAGTTTCTGATAAAATCAGCCGATGACGCCATCAACAAAAAAGATTATGCTACCGCATCCTGGTTTTATCGTCAATTAATCAAGGTTCAACCGAAAAAAGCAACGGAATGGCAGTTCTGTCTCGCAGCGGCTCTCATTAAACAAAAGAAAGATCAGGAAGCGGTTGACGTGCTAAGAAAAGTTATTACTAATTCAAAAAATGCCGAAATCGGCAAGGCATTCGCCGACTTACTCAAACAACATCCTGATTCAGGCGTACTCAACCTGTATTACGCTAAATTTTTGATGAATAATTCTCCCGCATCAAGCGAAGCTGCAAAACAGGCTTATCAAAAAGCAATCAAAAATGGAATCAAACCCGATACTGAGTTTGAAAAATTACTGAAAAATAAATAAATATGAAGCAGACCAGGTTGAACAATACCAGGAATGTTTTCCTGACTGTCGCAGCGGTAGCAATAATTGTCAGACTGACATTATACTGTCTGGTAATGAATTCTCTATTACGATATTATAGTGGAATAATCGGACTGGATATGCAGGTTTTTATGGTACTGGGAGAAAAACTTTGTGCCGGTCAATGTCGATTCTCTATTTATCGAGGCCTTGCCGCCTTATGCCACCTGCTAAACAGCAACAAACCATGGCCCGAACTGCTTATCACAATACAAATGCTGTTTGGAGTTGGAACCGCTTTATTAACTACATACATTTCCCTGAAACTATCCGGTCACAAACTCGTTGCTTTGATTGCCGGATTACTGGCGGCACTTTACGCTCCAGAACTAGTCTATGAAAGTATCACCCTACGAGAATCGACCTACCTGTTCTTTACCTGTCTCTCCATGACCACACTACTAGGATGGCGAAAACATAAAAGCAGGAAAATGCTTATTCTCGCCGGGATTTGCGCAATACTTCCGGCTTTTACACGTTTTGCAGCCATTCTGTGGACACTTGCCGGACTTGTCTGGGTCAAACTCATTAAATGGAAAAAATCCGGATGGAAGTCTATTCCTGCCGCTTCTGCACTTTTTTGGGCAGGCTGCTGTATACCAATCATTCTGATAATGATGTTTAATCGACTCAATATAGGCCAATACCAATCCTTCCCTGTAAGCCTGAAACTCCTGAAACTCCAGACAGGAATCACCGCGCAAAATAAAATCAACCAATTAAATCCAGTCAGCATCCAAGAACATCATCATACTTCCTCCTCCGCAACGTCAACCTTTATAGAGGATATCCCGCGACGTTTGAAACGGTCAACTGGTTATTTCATTGATATCTTTAAGCCCTATGAAATATGCAATAACATCAATTACTATTTCATTCGTGAAATAATCCCGACGCTGAAATATTTTCCAGGCCCGGCACTGGTTATTCCGTTTGCCGTAACCGGACTGTTAATACTACTGCTAAGTGGCGGTCTATGCCGGCGCGAATCGCTGTTGCTGTTCTATCTGATAGCATTCTGCCTGCCAATCGCGCTGTTCGTTTCCCCTGGGACGTTACCGTTTAGTCATGCTTCCGGTATTCTGCTATGCCTCTGCCTGGCTGATATACAAATTATACAGTCTAATCAAAGCGAATAACAGCAAAGCATTTTATAAGGTTGCGGGCATTCTGCTGCTTTTCACAATTATTCGTTTTATCACGGCTCCCGGACATATACCGGTTCGTGCCGCCGATTTCATTACTGTAGGAAAAGCGACGGAATTGAGAGATGGGAAAATATCTCCGGAAGCAATGTCATACTACACCCGGGCATTGATTGTTGATCCGGCTCAGCCGCAGCAATGCTTAACCTGGGGCGAGGATGCTGGCTATGGGTAAGTATAAGACGCGGCCGCTTTTACAGGCAAAGCCAGACTCCTGGGAGCAACCGACTTTAATTCTTCACTGCTTTATGCATCAAGCCTGTGGGAGCGGGCAAATCGGCAGAAGCGGAACAAGTACTGTCCTTCCCTTTCTGTGCCAAAAGACGATAAAGCAAAACTCTCCTACTATTTCAATCTGGGAGAAAGTCAGCGTCTCTCCGGCAAGCCAACAGAAGCCATTGAGAGCTATCGTAAAGCCTTAAAATGCACTTCTACTCGAAAATGAAGAAAGTTATTGAAATCAGACTCCGTAGTTCTCAACAACAACACGAAAGAAATAAAACGCTTCAGGGAGAAATCTTAGCTTTCCGGATTCCGGAGTTATAGCGCCCTGCCGGGCGCACATAAAAAAAAGCCGTCCGGGGATTCCGAACGGCCTTGTAATTCAATTAATCATTTATGGTTCTACTTCGTACTCGAACTCAATGGCCTCATCAAGATCGACTTCTGCCTGCGTTCCGCTTCACGAATCGGAGTTTTCCGGTGGTTTTGGACCTTGTCAACCAACTTTTTGATCTGACTGTAAATTTTGTCTACTGCGACATCAATTTGCTTCGTACAGATCTTGAGTTTCGGCATCGGCTTCGAAACTGTGATTTTTCATGTTCACAATAATTTCTGCCTGAACCGGTTTTGTCCTTCCATGCTTAACACCGCCCGAATACTGGAAATCTTAAGCGACTTGCGCGATACGATGTCCAGAGTTTTTGCTTCGATGTGGAGTTTCATCTCTTCGGTGACGGTTACATGGCGTCCACTGATAATATACTTGCATAATTATCCTCCTTACTTTGTTCGCCGCCTTACAAATGGCGGCACCTTTTACTCAACCCGGGAATATATCCCCCAGCGATCCGTCGTTACATAGTAAACTGCGGACCAAGATTATTTCACGGGCCTTCTCGTCGTTAACCAGATAATCACTGTTACCTTCACAAACAATATTTCCCTGACACATAAGATATGCCCGGTCCACTACTGCTAGAGTCTCTCTTACATTGTGGTCAGTTATC